>JAUVYX010000120.1 GCA_030602865.1 Dehalococcoidia bacterium
GCTTGATGAAAGGGCGTAATTGCACTTATATGCTAGAATCAGGCCAAGGAGAAGAACCAAATTTGACAGGTTTCTATTGATATCGAACATACACTTAAAAACTGCTAGTCTGAGGGCCTTAATAATGGCTTTCCACTCAGGAGCTATTTTACTGTACTATAAGCTAGAAGGGGTAAATTTGTTTCTTAATTCTCTTAGTTGGTGAGATAAGGAAAGTATCGCTCGGTAAGATATGATATATAATCCTTCTCTACACCACGAGATGTTTTGGTAATCTCGAAAAGCTCCTGATAAGTCATGTCGCGAAAATGCACTTCATCTCCCATATTTCTTTTAAACTCCTCTAATTCATGGCGATGTGTCTTGGCCTCTAGTGAAGGTACCTCATACCACAAATAGAGAAGCTCGAAGCCAGTAGGTCCGTAATCTTTTGTTAGGCCCAATATGTGTTTCAACAGTTGGGGTGCATCTAAATAAGAAAAGCTCGTCCTTCCTTGCTCTTCTTCACGAATACGGTTCACAAGTTCCCCGCACCTGGGATGCTGTGCCCATAGTCTTGGATCCAGGTATTTGTCTTTTATTCTTCTTTTAGTGTGGCGATGATATGGCTCGGTAAATTTAGACTCTATTGCAAGTGGCCTTAGTTTATTTCCCCGAAACTCCAAATCAAGATGCGGTGGGATTCCACCTAAAGAAGTTCGGTGAGTTTGCTCGAAGTACAGCTCGGTCATTCCCTGGGAAGCGCCGCAAGCTGAAGCAATATCGCTGACATTCCGATTCAACCAGTATTGAAAGACATTGACCACAAGAGCTGAAGAAGAATGTAAAGCCGACATTTTCCCTCTCTTCTCGTTACTCCCTAGCTCATCTCCCCTGCCAGACTGAAATTTCTTATTAACCTCTGGCAAGAGAGGACAAAACAGGTTATCGTCTAAGGAAAAAGTATAACCATCTTCGTCGAATTTGATCCCTCGCTGGCGTGCCCAGTCCCGTTGTCGGTTGTAGATGAATCTGTATATCTCAGACATTTAAATCCCCCCCCTAAAAAACTTACTCAAGGGCAGTCTACTTAATACAACATTATTCAGAAATCTCGGATTTGTCAACGGCTAAACGCTTTCAAACAAATTGACTTGCTGCTCCCTAAAAATACCAGACTAAGTGAGAGTTTTGCGTGATAACTAAACTAACCAGCAAATCACTATCCTCCATGCTATAATGCGGGCAGTCATCATCGTTCAACATAAATGAAGTGGCAATATACTATTATGTAGCAAGGATGAATTTCCCGAGACAGTTGATATCCAATTGATACTTTTATGTATTTCCCCAGTTATCTTGTTGCTAACTTCATCGTGTGCGTCCAGTCTTGCGTAGAAAAAGTCTTTATATTTTTACAACTGGCATGGTAGAGTTTGAGACGGTCGCGATGGATGTCCGAATTGAGTTGTACTGATGCTCAATGCCATACAGGATATGTAGTTGGCAAGCGTTGTTGTAAATAGGACGGATGCACTGGTAGTTGATGCGACTTATGGCAAAAAATTAAAGCAGGGCTGTATGTATGAAAGACCTAACAGGAAAGTCGTCCAGGGTATTTTACGGCTGGTGGATTGTCGGCGCATGTTTCTTACTTTCTCTATATACGGGGGGGACTTTTATCCTCGGGTTTACTGCCTTTTTTGAGCCAATAGCGAATGAATTTGGCTGGAGCTACACGCAGGTTTCACTGGCTGCATCACTACGGGGTGCGAATATGGGGCTTCTTGCCCCTCTCATGGGTTACCTTGTCGACCGTTGGGGTCCAAGACGGCTGATATTTGGTGGGATTATTCTTCTTGGGATTGCTTTAATTCTACTAAGTCGTGTCACCTCTCTCAGCATGTTCTATGGCACCTTCATCATAGTCGCTTTTGGTATCAGTGGTCTCAGCCCCACAGTATTTATAGCAACAGTGAGCAACTGGTTTCGGAGAAATGCAGGTATAGCCACCGGAATAATGGCTTGTGGCTTTGCTCTAGGTAGTCTGCTGGTCCCGGTAGTAGTAAGACTAATCGATGTATATGATTGGCGGACTGCCATTTTTATTCTTGCTGTGTTCACATTTGCCATAGGTGTGCCACTGTCACTCCTGTTCAGGCACAAGCCTGAACAATACGGGTATCTGCCTGACGGTGACCAAAACAATACCGCAATTCCAGCAGAGAAGCCGGTTCCAGGACAAGCTCCTGAGGTAGAGGTGAATATCGGGGTGAAGGAAGCTCTGAAGAGCCGCGCCTTCTGGCACATCGGGCTGGCAATGGCACTGTTATTTCTTCCGTTAAGTGCCGTAGTTGTGCACGTGATGCCTTATCTCAGCAGTGTTGGTATCACAAGAGCAACCTCAACCATGGTAGCAACGGCTATCCCGCTGGTTAGTATCATTGGCCGTCTTTCTTCCGGTTGGCTAGGTGACAAGTTTAACAAGACACGAATAGCAGCAGGGTTCATTGTCCTGGTGAGTTTGGGACTTTTGTTTTTTAGCTATGTTCTTGATGAAAGAATGTGGCCCCTCATACCGTTCATTATCCTTTTTGGCATTGGCTGGGGCAGTAATTTACCGATGAGAGCAGCTTTGATGAGGGAATACTTTGGCAGGACTAACCTTGGCACTCTCTTTGGCTTTATGATGGGCTTAGTAGCAATAGGAGGTGTTATGGGCCCAATTATTGCAGGGTGGGTATTCGACAACTGGGGCAGCTATCATGCAGTATGGTTACTGTTTGCCTTTATTGTTTTATTGTCCTCTATTATTATGGCAACCACACCACCCGTGGTCGCCAATGTCCGGCGGGATGATAACTAGAAGAGACTGGCTGGCAGATTGCATATCCCTTCCTGTTTGAAAAAGAACTACCTGTCTGTAACAATATACGCCAACTTCTGGCAGCACTACCAGCAACCCTTGCTTCCAGTGAAAACACCAATTGAAGGAGTTACGGCAGATGAGTGATATTACATTGACGGCTATGAATGCCGATTTACAGGAGTTTCAAATCGAGGTTGAAGCTGATGCAACGGGTATAATCTCGATTGAAAATGCTTCCCAGCAAAGGCTGGTAGAAGATGCATTGAGATTACTACCGGAGGCCAACTCAATCGTGGTGCTGGCAATGGAGATATTTCCCGAGATACTGAACCAGACCAGGCCGGAAAGAATCACCGGTCATGTCTCGATGAACGATCTGTACACCGGGCACCTCGATTACATCAACAGCCGCCTGACCAAGGCAGCCTACGACATTGCCCATGCCTGCCGTAGCAATGGTATGAAGGCATTGCCCTTGCCTGCCAGGGGCTGCCCCACCGACATACGGTTCCTGGAAGCAGCGTTTTCCTACAAGCACGCGGCTCAAGCCGCAGGTCTTGGCTATTTCGGGGTGAGCAGCTTGCTGCTCACCCATGATTTCGGGCCGCGGGTACGGCTCTCCTGCTGCCTCACCGAGGCAAAATTCAAACCACTCGAGAAAAAAGCTATCACCAACAATATGTGCACCGACTGCAGTATCTGCCTAAAGGGCTGCCCCGCTGGTGCTCTGCAGATACCAGATGAAGGAGAAGCCTACTCAATAAACAAATTCGCCTGTGCCTCCTTCCGCTACGCCGCCGGTGGCTGCGCTGAGTGCATGCGACTCTGCCCCGCCTCAAAATAACACCAGATTATTACCACCAGCCGGTAGCAGTAATACCACAACCTAACACACAACTATTTATATACGGTCCCATCACCATAGCAGCATATGCAGTTAACAATCTACATGATGATAAAGAAAAGAAAGCATATCAATATTATCTATGTGCCTAGCTAGCACAATCTAATGACAAGTGAAGAAACTTGTTGTATGATTATGAAAAGGTACTATAATAGAATCATGATAATATTCTGAACGGTGAATAAGCTAGCGAATAGGTTCCTTTAAAGACATGGAAGAAGAGATACAAAATAGGCAGTTGGAAACAAATTCTCTATTCGGCTCCTTTGAAAAAGAAAAGGGAGCTTTTAAAGTCCCTGTCGGCAACATTGACCGTGCCTATAGACTTTTCCAATTTCTTCTTGAAATTTGCAAACTACGATCGAAAGTTGTACGAAGATTAGATGATTATGAAGAAGTACTATGGCTAAATGATTTTCCTCAAACACGAGGATGCTCTTGTGCCGTCTGGTACATGGACGAAGGAAAAAAAACAGAGACCTGGGTCGAAATACAGAAACCGACACTTTATTCATCTCCAGCTGTTCCGG
>JAUVYX010000024.1 GCA_030602865.1 Dehalococcoidia bacterium
GGAAGCGTAGCAGTAACTCCATGACAACCACTTCCTGCAATGCTCATAGCTGGTTTCTGCGCTCCACCTAAACGTGCATCGCATGCAGAGGCAACAAGGATTTTAGCCGTATTAATCGGGTCCTCATTCACTGTGCCAACAGGTGTTATCTTTGACATAGCAGCTCCCGCAGCCATGCCATATTTCCCTGTCAGGCCTTGCTCCGCTAATTCCCTGTTCATAGTTACAGCATCCAGCACAAATTCAATCTCTACAGCAGGAATCTCTAATGCAAAATCAACCAGGTCGGCTACTTTCAAAGTAGTGATATCAAAGCGCTTTTCTGCATTTCTCTTCCTGTCTCTCCTGAATATCACTGTTCCATTTGCTTCTATCAGGACAATATTGGTATGAGTTTTTTTAATAATAGTTCTAGCTGTGCCATTAGTTGTCTTCACCAGCACTTCAATATAGATACCCGCTTGTCCTTTCTTTATCCTTGTTGCCACCAGATTTTTTGCTAACATTAACTTCGCCCTGGATACACTCGTATCATCAACAAATTTTAAAACCTCTAATTCCAGGTCAGGATTACCAACCAAAACACCCAGGATAGCTGCCATTGCAAATCCTGTTTCGTGTGTTCCCGGAACTACAACTGATACACCAGTTTTAAAAAGGGCAGGATCGGTAGTTACGGTTATTTCCTCTAAGTCTCCCTTAACTGCCCGATAAGCCGTAGCTGCAGCCAGTGCCACAGCAACAGGTTCGGTAACACCTAATGCTGGTTTCATTTCACATTTCAGCAAACTGAGTAATTCGCTGGCTAAGTTTGGATTCATTCAAACATCCTCGTTTTTTAATAATTTATATACAGGCGCACACCATCAATGATTATAGACTTCCCCAATTAAATAAGAAAGCCCTTATATCTGCCGCTATTCAAGCTCTACCAGAGCGAGTTATAAGAACCCAAACAGGTAGACAGTCGCTGCAAGAAGCCCGGGAATTAGCCATAAAGCATCCTGGAGTGGCAGCAAAGGCTAGCACCAGTGATAAAAACTGCTGATTTCCTGGATACCGTTAAATATCAGCTTAGCCGCACTGAGCTAGAAATGAACAAAGGACGAAATTTTCAGATCTATAAGAGCTGAGTCGATTCTACTGGTCGGGGTGTTTTAATAACAAGGAACCTGAACATTCCTTCGCTGTTATTTAGCAGACGATGCGGTATTTTGGCAGGGCTTTCGATCAGCATATCCGGGCTTACCTCCTCCTGTTCATCTCCAATTTCAACTATGCCTTTGCCTTCAAGTATGTAGAAAAAGACGTCCACAGGAGTAATATGTTTTCTCAGACTTTGCCCCGGTTCCAGTTGGATATGGATCGCCTGCGCATGTTCCTTGTTGTACAGCATTCGGACACTTACGTTATGCGGATTTGGATTCTCCGCTGCTGCCTTAACCTCTGTTATTTTCATGCTTTCCTCGCTTCTCTATTTACTCCTTACGATATTCGATGGCGTCAAAAGCACAATTCTCTTTACACCTGTTGCACATATAGCATTCACGTTTCAGGTCTCCCCTGCCAGCTTCAGAGGTTGGGCATGAATCATCGCAGCTACTGCAATCGATACACTTATCATTTCGCCTAAGCTTGAATATACTTTTTATAGCAAAAAGAGACAGTAATAATCCATACGGGCAAAAAAGCCGGCAAAATGGCCTGTATATGAAGACCGATATTAGCAGCAATGCTATAAAGACATAGAAGAAAGGCGACGCGACATTCAACTGGAAGAAGGCCTGAAATCCAAAGTAGCTAAGAAGAGCTATTGAAAAGAATACGCCCAAAACGATAAAGAGAATAAAGAAAATCACTTGAACAGCCAATATCAGGACTTTACTCGCGATTATTTTCTTCTTTGTTGGTAGCTTATAGGCTAGTTCCTGTATCGCCCCGATAGGACAGATAAAGCCACAGACCAACCTCCCGAACACAAAGGTGAAGCCCATAAACAATAACAGACCAACAATCACCAAAGGTAATGGTGCGCCACGTCCACCAACTTTTCCGATAACGAGAGTTTGAAACTGGTGAGGCAACATTGGTGCGAATATCAGGAAACCCAGGGCTGTAGAAACGATAAGAAACATATAGCCAATTTTCTTGTTGTATCTATCCTTGCGAAACAGACAGGCCAGGATAAGCAAAGCAACTATTGCATACGCCATTCCAATAAATTTTGTCTCAAGTACTAGATTCATGTCTACTCCTCTTCCAGTAAATTTATTCAGTAAAATTTCAAGGCAAGTATAATGCCCAAAGTGCTATCCGGTAAAATAGGTCAACTGCTATATACAGATTTATTTTACTTTTCCGAAGCAACAATTGCAATTTCAAAAAGCTTCGGCCAAAGCTTGCCAGTCACAAACAGTCGTGCACCTGCTGTGTCATAAGCAATGCCATTGAGAACATCAACTGCTTCTGTCTTGTCTTCAGGACTCAACAGTCCCTGTAAATCTATCCAGCCAACAACCTCACCCGTATGGGGAGAAATCCTGGCAATACGATTACTTTGCCAGATGTTAGCAAAGATTTCCCCGTTTATATACTCCAACTCATTGAGCCTGGATACAGGCCCGTCAGCATCGAAAACTTGAATCCGTCCCGTCTCAACAAATGTTTCAGGATCCCAAAAATACAAGTTCGCCGAGCCATCGCTCATTATCAACTGATTACCATCATGTGTGATGCCCCAACCTTCGGTCGGGTAATCGAAGTTCCGCAATAACTCAAAACTTTCCTTATCATAGACAAAGCCCTCTTTGGCTTGCCATGTTAACTGTATTATTCTATCCTCATAGATGGTGATGCCTTCACCGAAGTATTGCTCTGGCATCTCATATAATTTAACAACGTTGCCTGTTTCCAATTCCACTCTGCGCAACGTTGAACGTTTGCGAAGGCCTGTTCCTTCATACAGGAACCCCTTTTCATAAATTAAACCCTGAGTAAAAGCACTCCGGTCATGAGGATATGTATTAATAATTCTATATGTGTATACAGGAATGGCCTTGCTGTAAGTAGAATTGTCTGAACCGGATGTATCAACCGGTTCAGGTATAGCAGAGTACGTGGAGGCAGGAGTATTAACAGGCTCAGGTATAGTGGAGCACGTAGAAGCAGGAGTAGAATTTGCTGAACCTGGTGTATCAACAGATTCGGGCACGGTTGAACACGAGGAACTGGAAACTACCAGTAGAGTGATAAAAACCAGAGGAAGCAGGGAGATAAGTTTCCTCAATCCAAGGGATGAAGGCGCATTTATATTCCCTGTTAAGTCGCATTCTTTTACTTTCATAACGGTTTTTACGATTTCCCATCAGGGGGAATCGAACAGATTTTACCTGTGCAATCCACTTTATCTCAAACATTTTCTCCTGTGTCTTATTCCATACTAGCATATCCGTTATTAAGTATCACTTAGTTTGAAGATGGCATTTGTGCCTACCCTGGTTTAATAGTCTCCTCGTGCGCAGTTATCAGGTCATCCGAACTCATTACTATGCTCGCATCGGTGATTTCATATGCAACAGATGCTTTAGGGAAATCCACACATGCTTATATATTTAATGACGCTCTCCCCTATTCCAGCAACGCACTTGACAAATTTTCGGCTCACTTATATAGTGTACAATTCCTATGATAATAGTCTTGATTATGAATAATTTCCATAGAAGAAGGAACACATACGGGCATAATTTATTAACAGTCAAATACGGCACAAAATAATATAGAGAATAAAAGATGAAATCATTAGCTATTATTCAACAAAGAGGTATTCAGTCTATTTTCCGTGAATATCCCCAAAATACTAAGTGGGCATTCCTATGGCTCATGCCCTGCCCGAAAGGGCGTCTGGGGCAAAGATATTCATATTAAGGAGAATAAGATGACTAAAACAATTTCGGAAATCAATGAAAAGATAAGCAAGAAAAAAGCGGTAGTTGTAACTGCAGAAGAAATCCTTGAAATTGTCAAGACAAAAGGAATAGAGAAAACAGCCAGAGAAGTAGATGTGGTAACTACGGGCACTTTTGGCCCAATGTGTTCGTCAGGGGCATTTGTCAATATCGGTCACGCTAAACCGAGAATAAAACTGGGCGGTGGTAAAGTATACTTCAATGATGTGCCAGTCTACACCGGTCTGGCAGCGGTAGATGTTTTCATTGGAGCAACTGACCTTCCTGAAGACGACCCCAGAAACAAGGATTATCCGGGTAGTTTTGACTATGGAGGTGGCCACGTAATTGAAGATTTGGTATCCGGTAAGGATATCAAGATGGTAGCTACTGCCTACGGAACAGATTGCTATCCCGGAAAACACCTGGAAACAACCTTCAATATTAATACGATTAATGAAGCGGTGCTGTTTAATATCAGGAACGCCTATCAAAACTACAATGTAGCAGTTAATCTCTCTGATCGTGTTATCTATACCTACATGGGAGTACTCAGGCCAAACCTGGAGAATGCTAATTATTCAAGCGCGGGGCAGCTTTCTCCGCTGTTAAACGATCCTTACTATAAGACGATAGGGATAGGAACCAAGATATTCCTGGGTGGGGGTACCGGCTATATCGCATGGCATGGGACACAACATAATCCTGGTGTTCCACGTTCCCCCGATGGTTTGCCGTTAAGACCATCCGGAACTCTTTCTGTAATCGGGGACCTTAAGCAGATGAAGCCGGAATGGCTCCGTGGAACCAGTATGCTGGGATATGGTAGCACTTTAACAGTAGGCATCGGAGTTCCTATACCCATTCTTTCTGAGGAAGTTCTCAAATACACCCTGGTGAAAGATGCCGATATAAGTGCTCCGATTGTAGACTATTCTGACAGTTATCCGAACAGAAAACCTGATATCCTGGGTGAAGTCAGCTATGCTCAGCTTAAAACCGGAAAAATTAAAATTGGAGACAAAGAAGTAATAACCAGTTCATTATCCAGTTATTCCAAGGCAGTAGAAATTGCTCATACCCTTAAAAAATGGATACATGAAGGAGAGTTCCTGCTTACCGATCCCGTGTCCTCAATACCCGGGGTAGAGGCAGGTATAGTCTTCAAGAATATTAATTAATAAATTCTGATTCGTTTAATATTCCCCTGACTGTAATCTTTGTCTCTGGGAAGACTTTAGGTTGATACACCTTGTGGCAGGGGAAATAGATAACCGTGAGAAAAATAGAAAAGATGGGCTAAGTACACTCGCTGCTCTGCTGGAATATACATATCAAGTGGGTGTACTTGGCCCTGTCAAGACTGGAAATTATATTGCTAAATGAAAAGAGGGAACACTGAGAAAGCAGGTTTGCTGCACATACGATAGCCTCCGATGATTTAAGCAGCAACCTGAAACCATGATTGATACAGTGTTCAAGTAAAGTTATGGATATAGAAAAAATACAACAGGATTTTCCTGTGTTGCAAACAAAACATCATGGGAAGCCTATCATTTATTTTGATAATGCCTGCCAAACCTTACGGCCGTGGCCGGTTATCAATGCCATCAATGATTATTATCAGAAATATTCAGCTTGTGGCGGCCGCAGTATTCACAAACTGGGAGAGAAAGTAACACAAAAATGTGAAGAAGCAAGGATGGCAGTTGCCAGGTCAATAAACACCAAAAGAAAAGAGGAGATAATCTTTACCCGAAATACCACCGAAGGGATAAACCTGGTAGCAAAATCATTAGGATTGAAGCAGGGTGATGCTGTTTTGACTACCGATAAAGAACACAACTCCAATTTGATTCCATGGCAAATAGCAGCCAGGAAATTTGGAATTATTCATAAAATAGTGCCCTCAAATAAAGATAATACTTTTAACCTGGAAAAGATTAAAGGACTGTTGGAAGATTTACAGGATAAGATAAAACTGGTGTCAGTGGTTGATACTTCCAATTTAGACGGTGTGACTAATCCGGTTAAAGAAATAATAAAAATTGCTCATCAATACGGAGCAAAAGTATTATTGGATGCCGCCCAGGCAGTGCCTCATCGAAAAATTGATGTATCCAGGTTGGACGTAGATTTTCTAGCTTTCTCCGGTCACAAAATGCTGGGTCCTTCAGGTATGGGAGTTTTGTATGGGAAATATCATCTTTTAGAAGAGATGGAGCCATTTATGACAGGTGGTGAGACAGTTGAATACTCCACTTATGAGGGTCATAAATTACTCCCTCCGCCAGAAAAATTTGAGGCAGGGTTACAGGACTATGCCGGAATCATTGGCCTGGGTGAGGCAGTGAAATATTTAGAGAAAATTGGATTTAAGAATATCGCCGAGCAGGATTACAAGCTAAATAAATTCATTACAGAACAGATAGTGGAAATCCCTAAACTAAAGATTATCGGTCCTCTTGACCCTGCTTTACGGAGTGGGATTATTTCTTTTTACATGGAAGGCATAGAATCTCACGAGATCGCTTTAATTTTAGACGAAACCAACGGTATTATGACTCGTTCCGGCCAACATTGTGTGCATTCCTGGTTTACCAGTCGAGGCATTCAAGATTCAGTCCGAGTTTCTTTGTACTTCTACAACACCATAGAAGAGGCCCAGGTTTTTATTGAGAGTTTAAAGAGAATATCTAAATTGGTATAAGTTGTGTTTTGCTTAATTACTTTAATTGTATTTTCTATTTTGGGAATATTTAGCGCTTCCCATCGTCAACTGTCTAAAAAAGCTTTTGACTGCGTTTTTAAAAGAATTACCTTGAGGCCCTGTGATACCGGCTTTGATAAAAAAATCAAAGGTAAAATAATTGGAAAGATCCTGAATAAATCTACAAAGCTAGCTAGAGGAGTCTACCTCTTTTGGGAGCCAATTTCCTGGGTCATGGTAATTATATTATTCGTTTCCCTGTTTTTTGGCGCTCAAACCGCTTATAAATTCACTAGATATCAGATTAATGTTTTCGTCAATGCCCAGGAATGTAGGTCTAATAGTGAAGACTGCAGTCCCGTAGACCCATGCGACTGCTGAGTTGATGAAACAGGTAAACCTATAGGAGGTCATGGAATGAAGATGAGGAAACTGTGGATACTGGTTTTGCTGGCAACGCTTACGCTGTTTTTAGGACTAACCAGCGGCTGTATCGGCTACCATGACACTGCTATTACCCCTTCACTGGCCTATGCTCTAATACAGAAAAATGAGAGTAATACCGATTTTGTCATCCTGGACATCCGGACACCTGAGGAATATGCCAATGAGCATATTGCCGAATCAGTCCTGCTAGACTTCTACTCCGATGATTTCGAGAATGAGCTTGATAAGCTGGATAAAAGCAAAACCTATCTGGTCTATTGCCGCAGCGGTAATCGCAGCAGTAAATCGATGAGTATCATGGGAGGCCTCGGTTTTATGGAGGTATACGACATGGGCGGTGGAATTAATCAATGGAAAGCAGAAGGATACCCAACCATAAAATAGATAAATCTGACCTTGGAGAACTTAATAAATAAAAGGAGCATATCATGGCTAAAATTGCAGCTGTTTGTATCAGTAAGAAAAAGGGTACACCAAAAAAAATAATAGCTGAAGGTCTCTTTATACAAGATTTTGGACTGCGGGACGATGCCCATGCCAGTAATAATACTCATCGCCAGGTGAGTCTGCTCGCGACTGAAAGCATTAACAAGATGCAGAAGCGTGGTTTCAACGTTAGTCATGGAGATTTTGCCGAGAACCTTACTACAGAAGGGATAGAATTATTCTCCTTACCTGTCGGTACAAGAATGACAGTTGGAACAGAAGTTATCCTGGAGATCAGTCAAATAGGCAAGGAATGCCATACCAAATGCGCTATCTATCACCAAATAGGCGAATGTATTATGCCCAAGGAGGGAGTGTTTGCCAGAGTGATCAGGGGCGGGGCGATCAGGGCAGGAGATAATTTAGCTCTTGAATAACCTGTCTGTACCTGCCTGCTGCAACGAGTCTCTTTTCGCTTATGCTATAGTGCGCCAGATCAGAATTGTCTGCCGGTTAATCTGGAGATTCGAGCCTGCTCAATCGCTGGCGTAGTTCTTCTTGCTCCTTTAAAAGCAGATTTATTGTTTCGGTTACCGGATCCGGAAGTTGCCCGTGCTCCAAAATGGAAGATGGCACAAAGAGGTTTTTTTCTACAACTCTTCCCGGTATACCGACTACAGTGGCTCCGGGAGGAACGGATTTTATTACTACCGAGCCCGCGCCAATCCTGGCCCCATCATTAATTATAATATCACCCAGCGCTATCGCTCCACTTCCCATGACCACACCATTTTTAATTGTAGGATGTCGCTTCTTCTTCGTTGTAGTTGTCCCGCCTAATACAACACCCTGATACAGTAAAACATCATCGCCAATTTCCGAGGTCTCTCCTATGACTATTCCAGCTCCATGGTCAATAAAAAATCTCCTGCCGATTCTGGCTCCCGGATGGATTTCAATATTGGTCATAAAGCGATTGAGGTTAGAGATAATTCGTGCCAGTAATCTGGCTTTATGTTGCCATAAAAAATGAGCAATCCTATGAAGCCATAGAGCATGTAATCCGGGGTAGCAACAAAGGACCTCCAGCACATTCCTTGCCGCAGGATCCTCGGTAAAAACTGTTCGTATATCTTCTT
>JAUVYX010000242.1 GCA_030602865.1 Dehalococcoidia bacterium
CTTCGCCATGGAGTGCTTTGAGAACGGTATTCTAAGCACCAAAGACACAGGTGGAATAGAGTTAAAGTTCGGTAATGCAGAAGCAATGATGAAGATGACGCAGATGATTGCTGATAGAGAAGGGCTGGGAGATATTCTCGCAGAAGGAGTGAAACGTGCTGCTGAGAAAATAGGTAAAGGTTCGGCAAAATATGCAATGGAGATAAAGGGGCAGGAGTTACCAATGCACGAACCCAGAGGTAAGGTTGGGTTGGGGATAGGATATGCTACCTCGCCTACCGGAGCTGACCATGTCCATAATATCCATGACGTTATGTTCGAAGTGGATGGTTCAGGCCCGATGGGATGGGTGAATGAGATGGGGGTACTTGACCCTCTATCACGTCTTGACCTTGGTCCTGCCAAAGTACGCCTGACTCGATATTTTATCAACTGGAGGCATTTTCAGAACTGTGCCACCATTTGTATATTCCCGCCTTTCAGTCCCGGACAAACGGTCGACCTTGTCAATGCATGCACCGGATGGAACACCAGTCTGTTGGAGTTGATGAAAGTTGGAGAGCGCTCTCTCGCATTAGCCAGGGCGTTCAATGCCAGAGAAGGATATACTGCAAAAGATGATATACTTCCTGACCGCTTTTACCAGACCTTTACCAGTGGACCTCTCAAAGACAACCCTACGATAACACGTGAAAACATGAAGCAGGCACTGCAAACATATTATGAGATGTCCGGGTGGGATGCAAAGCTGGGGATGCCCACTAAAGCTCAACTGCAAGACTTGGACATTGAATGGGTAGTTGAATAGCTGAATAAGGCTGGCGTGAAGATATAGTCTTTGTTACTGAGTAGATTCTTGTATGAAATGAACCATATCGGGAAATGATATGGTAATTTAGGTGTAACCTCTTTAATCTCTTCAGGGGGCTGAATATAGCGTGCCCTCTGAGAGATTAAAGCGTTAAATTCACAGATAACAGAAGTAATAAAAAGAGAGAGGGGAAATAATATTGTGAAAGAGTTCCTTGTAGTGGCAGAAGAGGCTGCGCGTCAGGCTGGCAGCTTTCTGTTGGAGCAACTAAATGCAAAAAGGGAAATATATTATAAGGGTGAAGGACACAAGGACCCTTTCTCAAAGGCAGACCTCGGGGCTGAAAAAATCGTGCTGGATACCATCTCCGGTGCTTTCCCCGAACACAGCTTTCTTTCTGAAGAAGGTGGTGGGAATGAAAACACGTCAGATTATATGTGGGTTGTTGACCCATTGGATGGAACGATAAACTACAACCATCGGTACAGGCATTTCGCTGTGTCTATTTCCTTGTTACACCGTGAGGATATCATCGTTGGGGTGATATATAATCCCAGCATCGACGAGATGTTTAGTGCTGTAAAAGGGGGAGGTGCCTACCTGAATAAAGAGAAGATGTCTGTCTCATCAGTAGGTGTCCTGGAGGAGAGCCTGATAGCTACCGCCTTTCCGTACGACCGTAAGTCGGAAGAATTCAGAAAAAGCGAGAGAAACTTCATCCGCTTATTAAGAGATAGCCAGGCAACCAGGCGTGCGGGATCAGCCGCATTGGACCTGTTCAATGTTGCCTGTGGTAGATACGATGGTTTTTGCGTGGTCGGCGATAAGCTATGGGACTGTGCTGCCGGAATTATCCTGGTAACAGAGGCAGGAGGCAAAGCTACTGATTTCAGGGGAAATCCATTCAGCACAAGCAGCGACAAGAACGAAGTTTTGGCTACAAATGGCAGTATACATGATATTCTTCTCAGGATTATTGAAGAGGAAAAAACAGCCTGACTTCCCTTTAATTCTCTCTTGCCGTAATAATATATTTCGGCGTATATCTATTATCTCTTTCTAATCCCTGAGAAATCCCTTTCATATTTCTCAAGCAGTCCGTCATCAGCAAAGCTGAAATACTTGTTATCCCCTATTATGAGATGGTCCAGTACCTTGATTTGCATAATGCAACTGGCAAATACCAAATCTCTGGTTATTTGTTTGTCGTCTTCGCTGGGTGCCGGATTCCCTGATGGATGATTGTGAGCAAATATCATGGCGGCGGCATTGTGTTTGATTGCTTTTCCTACCACTTCTCTGGGGTAGACCGCGCTGGCAGATAGAGTGCCTTCAAAGAGATTTTCTACTACCAGTATTTGATTCTGCACGTTTAGAAACATAACCTTGAAAGTCTCTATCTTCAGGTCTCTCATTGACAGGTACAGGTAATCGAAGACTTCTCTGGAAGACTTGCAGTATGTTTTATCTTTCAACCTTTCTTTTAGCAGTTGCTTTGATACCTGCTCTATCAGTTTTATGATGAAAATACTGGAGGGGCCAATTCCATGAACAGTTTGTAACTCTTCTCTGGAGGCGCTTAATACCCCTCGTAATGTTCCAAATTTCTGTATTGCCTCTTTCGCAATAGGTTTGCAGTCAATTCTTACACGGCTCAACGTCAATAGCATCTCCAGCATCTCATAATCGTGAAATGCGTCGAGCCCCGACTTCTCAAACTTCTTTCTTAATCTAACCCTGTGTTCTTTCTGGTTCTTATCTTCCATCTCTTCGCCCTTTTAACCTGTTAGAGATAATATTATA
>JAUVYX010000249.1 GCA_030602865.1 Dehalococcoidia bacterium
GGGCCATAACCAGCCTTATTGAGAATAGAGTTCCTGCTTATGATGGGATTGAGGTGGCGGTAAATGCTATGGCTGCTTTACACGAATTAGCACAAGCGGGAGCCTCAAAAAGTTTGAGTTACAGTTCTTATTTAGATGTTAACAAGGATAAAGTCAGAGAGAAACTTAACAGTGTAAAAGCTAAAGGGAGAAAAGCGCTTAACGAATTAGAGTCAAAGGAAATTCTTTTTGCGTATGGACTACCTGTAGTTGAGACATTTCTAGCAAAGGATACAAGTGAAGCAGTGTCTTTGGCTAACAGCATCGGATATCCTGTTGTAATGAAAATATCCTCTCCTCAAATTTTGCATAAGACTGACGCTGGTGGAGTAAAAATAGGAGTGAACAATGAGAGAGAAGTAAGGGAAATTTATGGTCTGCTGGTGAATAATGCACGCAAATACAATGCAGAGGCGATAGTCCAGGGGATAACAGTACAGAGAATGGCCAAAGCTGGGACAGAGGTAATCATTGGTTCTGTCCGTGACAGGGCTTTTGGCCCTGTGGTGATGTTTGGACTGGGAGGTATTTTTGTTGAGCTATTAAGAGATGTAGTCTTTAGAGTAGCTCCTATAAGCAAAGAAAGAGCAATAGAAATGATAGGGGAAACCAAGTTTTATCCGATGTTTGAGGGACTGAGAGGGCAAGTCCCCAAAGATATTAACGCTATTGCTGAAAATATAAGCCGCTTAAGTCAACTAGTTTATGATTTTGATGAGATTAAAGAGGTAGATGCTAATCCTGTTTTTATATATGAACAGCAACAGGGTTGTATGGTTGTCGATGCTCGTATTATTTTAAAGTAACTGTTCTTCTATTTGTTTATTACCTGTTATTTATTGGAATTAATATTGATGTGCTGGCATTGAAATAGGCATACTTTTCTCATCTAAGAGGGTCTGCTATGCTGTAATATTAGATATACAATAATATGATCATTAAAATCACAGTGAATTATATTGAAATGGATGAATTGTATAATGAGAAAGGTGAAGCATGATAGATGGGTATGATATTGAAGTAAAACTGTTGGCTGTTACTCCGGACCCTGAAAGTTTGATAGAAAGAGCAGGGAGGTTATGCTGGGATACTCAGGATAAGACAGGAACGGAACCAGGTCGAATTCAAAAATGGTTGGAGGTGGGGCATGAGTCAATGCTTGAGCATGCTTGTGCCACTTTCTACATTCGAGCCAGCCGTGTTCTGACACATGAATTGGTTCGGCACAGGCTGGCAAGCTATAGTCAGAGGAGCCAGAGGTATGTAAAGGAGAATGAGCCCAGGTATATTGAACCTCCAGAGATCATTGAAAAAGGGGATTCTGTACAGCGGTGTTTCAAAAATGTTATGGAGGTTTGCTGGGAAGCTTATCGACAATTGTTGGCGGAAGGGATAAAGCCAGAGATAGCTCGTTATGTTCTGCCCAATGCTTGTGAGACACAGATAATATGCACTTGGAATTTTCGTGAGATTCGACATATCATAAAACTGAGGACGAGTAAGCGAGCTTTACCCGAGATAAGATTGGTAGCAGGGGAGATAAAAAGAATTGTAAAGGAAATGGTCCCTCAAGTGTTTGCTGATCTGTAGCCTGTCCCTAAGAGTGTTTGAAATGTAAATAGCTAAGGCTATAATTCTGAAACTTGTTTATGGAAGAGCTTGTTATTGGAGCACGTAAGCTGGGCATAAAAATTGATGTCGAGCGTCAAAAACTGTTTGGATTATATTATCAGGAGTTATTGGACTGGAATAAAAAATTTAATCTGACTGCAATAATAGATTACAAGGCAGTGCAGGTAAAGCATTTTCTTGATTCTTTGACTGTAATCTCAGTTATTACTGAAGAGGAGTTAATTAAACCTCACCTAAATATTATAGATATAGGCACTGGGGCAGGTTTTCCAGGAATTCCTCTTAAAATAATCTTGCCTCAGGTCAGGTTGGCGCTTCTTGATTCTACAGCAAAGAAGACAGCCTTTCTGGTTCATATGGTTGAGAAACTGCAGTTGCGAGATGTAGAAGTAATAACAGGGAGGGCTGAGGAAATGGCTCATCTTCCTGCATATCGTCAGCAATTTGATTTAGTTGTTTCAAGAGCGGTTGCGCCAATGTCTACACTTGTTGAATTGACTTTGCCTTTCTGTCGAATTGGAGGGAGGTTAGTGGCTCATAAGAAAGGTAAAATTGAGCAGGAAATAGAGAAGGCAAATGAAGCTATTGATATTCTGGGGGGTAAGTTTGTAAGAACGGAGAAAATGAATATTGAGGAACTAGATGAGGAGCGTTATCTAGTGGTTGTTGAGAAAATTCGTTCAACACCCGAAAAATATCCTCGACGCAGTGGTATGCCAGCCAGAAGGCCTATCGGGAAGAATAATTAGTAACCTGGTTCTGTTATTGGGAGTGCTTTATTTGCCAAAGAAAGTGATAAGTATTATGATGGATGGAAGAGGAGATTAGAGAAAAT
>JAUVYX010000152.1 GCA_030602865.1 Dehalococcoidia bacterium
ATCCGGCCTGATATACGTCGCCTTGGCGCCCATCTCTACAGCCATGTTACAGATAACCATACGACCGGCGACAGAAAGCTCATCAACAGTAGAACCACTATACTCGATGGCTTTGTAGACCGCAGCATCCTGCTTCAATGAGCCAATTATGTGTAATATCACATCTTTTGCCATCACGCCGGGACGTAAATGTCCGTCGATAGTAATTTTAATAACCTCGGGTACACGAAACCATAGTTCACCAGTGAGCAATATAGTAGCCATATCGGTCGCACCCACCCCTGTACTGAAGGCACCAAAGGCTCCATGGGTTGTAGTATGAGAATCGGTAGCCACCAGTATCATCCCCGGCCATACTATTCCCGCTTCCGGCATCACCTGGTGACATACACCTGCATTAACATCAAAAAGATAACGTATGCCCTGCTCTCTTACAAACTGGCGCATCTGCTGCTGATTATCGGCTGACTGCATGGTCGGCGCCGGTGCATAATGATCAAAAACGAAGGCTATGCCATCGGGATTATTAACCTTCTTACCGCCAACCTCATAGAAAGACCTTATTGTTTGCAGATAGAGGTCATTTACCTCACCAATATCAACCCTGCAGTTGACGACCTCTCCAACCTTTACCACTTCTTTTCCTGAATGTGCCGCTATAATCTTTTCCAGTGCATGCATAAAGAACGACTCCTTTTCCGCAGTGGTGGTTCTATTCACAGAAGAAACTATCCGAACTACCTGCTGTTGTTCTAAAAGATTGGCGGCTATTATAACACGAAGTCGGTTCTAGTACTTCGATGCCCCTGTTTCTACCATTTTACCGGTAATGATAAAGGCCACTCGTTCACAAATGTTTGTTACCCTGTCAGCACTCCGCTCAAGGTTATGAGCTACCCACATAAGGCGGGTAGCCCTAGTAATAGTCCTGGGATCCTCAATCATATAACTGAGCAATTCCCGATATACCTGTTCATACAGGTTGTCTACCTCATCATCCTCAGCACATATCTTTATCGCAGCATCAAGATCTCGATTTACAAAGGCATCCAGGCTCCTATGGAGCATATCTCCTGCCTTCTCTGCCATCAGTGGTAAATCTATCAGTGGTTTCAAAGGTGGTTCATCACCTATCATAATAGTTATCCTGGCATTACCTACGGAGTAGTCTCCTATCCTCTCAAGCTCAACTATGATATTAAGCACTGCCACGATAATCCTTAAGTCGCTTGCCACCGGTTGCTGGGTAATAATAAGCTGGATGCACTCCTCCTCAATCTCAAGACGTTTATCATTGATTTTCTTATCATCATCAATAATCTGCGTTGCAAGTGAAATATCTCTACCCTTTAAAGCCCTTATTGCCCGAGCTATGGACTTCTCAACCATGCTACTTAAGGTGAGCACATTTTCCTGAATAACCAAAAGATTTTTATCAAGATTTCTTCTCAGCATCGTTTCCCTCCTGAGCCAAAACGTCCGGTAATATACTCTTCCGTCTTTTTATTTTTTGGACGACTGAACACCTCGCTGGTCTTACCATATTCAATCACCTCTCCCATAAGAAAGAAAGCTGTCCATTCTGATACTCGTGCTGCCTGTTGCATATTATGAGTAACTATCACAATGGTATATTTCTCTGCCAGGTCTTTCATTAACTGCTCTATCCTTAATGTAGACTGGGGGTCAAGAGCAGAACAGGGTTCATCCATCAGGATAACCTCCGGCTCAACGGCCAGTGTACGAGCGATACACAGTCTTTGTTGCTGCCCTCCGGAGAGCATCAGCCCGGATCGCCGCAGGTCATCCTTTACCTCATCCCACAATCCAGCCGCCACCAGGCTTTGCTCCACCAAATCGTTGAGATTCACCCGACGATCTAACCCCAGCACTCTCGGGCCAAAGGCCACGTTTTCATAGATGGATTTAGGAAATGGATTAGGCTGCTGGAAGACCATCCCCACACGCTTTCGCAACTCCACCACATCAGTTCCTTTTTCATAGATATCACATTCATCAACCAGCACTTCACCGTTAATCTGAATCTCAGGAATAATATCATTCATCCTGTTCAACGTTCGTAAAAAGGTTGACTTCCCACATCCAGAAGGCCCGATTAGCGCTGTTATCTTCTTTTCCTTTATATCCATACTAATCTTTTTAAGAGCCTGCACATTGCCGTAATAGAAATCAAGCTCCCTGATTTTTATCTTGGGGTCCATTACACTCCTCCCATCATTCTCTTTTGAAGATAACCTGACAGCCATCGCGTTCCCAGGTTGACAATTATTATAAGCATGACAAGTACCGCCCCGGTAGCCAGTGCCTTGTCCATAGCATTGGTTTCCATGGCAAGATAAAAAACATGCACTGCCATTGTTCTTCCACCGGAAAAGATAGAGGTCGGCATAGCACTACTGCCTCCCATGGTTACATAGAGACAAGCCGATTCTGCCACTGCTCTACCAACGCAGAGTATGATGCCAGTAATAATTCCTGGCATAGCAGCAGGCAATACCACACTGAAAATTGTCTGCCATTTAGTTGCCCCAAGAGCCAGAGATGCTTCGCGAAGGGATAATGGCACCGCCTTTATCGCCTCCTCCGTGCTGCGTACAAGAAACGGCAACAGTAGACAAACCAGCGTAAGGGCTCCGGAAAGGATTGAATAGTTAAAGTGCAATGCCAGCACAAAAATAGCAAAGCCAAACAACCCGAACACTATTGAAGGCACACCAGCCAATAGCTCTATATTGTAGCGTACTATTGTCGTTAGTTTATTATCCGGAGCATATTCTGACAGATATATTGATGTACCCATTCCCAGGGGAATAAGTATAATCATGGTAATTCCCAACAGCAATGCAGTAGACACTATTGTGGATGAGATTCCTCCCTCTCCGAACAACCCTCCCCGTGGCGTAGTGAACAGAAACTCGAAATCTATATTCCCAAGACCTTTCCCCAGCACATATCCGACAATTACTACCAGGGCAGCTACAGCAATAATGGCTGCTACCCAGATTAAACTCCAGGCAATTCTCTGGGTCATCTTCGCTGATATGTTCACTTTATACGCCTCCCATAAGCAAGCAGGCCGATGCTGTTAATAACCATAATCAACACCAGCAGCACCAAGCCAGTAGCAAATAAAGTGCTTGCATGAATACCTGTAGCAGCAGCTATCTCTACTGCTATATTCCCGGTGAGCGTTCTTGCGGCACTGAACAGACTTGTAGGGAATATGGGTGAATTACCAATAACCATAACCATAGCCATTGTTTCACCAATAGCCCTTCCTGTGCCAAGGAGAACTGCAGTAACTATACCTCGCCTCGCGGCCGGTAGGAGTACGTGGTACATAGTTTGCCAGCGTGTGGCACCCAGTGCAAAAGCTCCTTCTCTGTACCGAACAGGTACCGCATTGAGACTGTCCTCAGTTATGCTGGTTACGGTCGGTAAAATCATTATCGCCAGCACTAAAGCTGCTGTCAGCACTGAAGCCCCCGAACCACCTCCCCCCAAACTTACTAGTATAGGGCTTAGACTTATCATACCGACCAGCCCATAAACTACTGATGGTATACCTACCAGGAGTTCTACCATCGACCTGACAATTTTCCGTCCTCGCTTCGGAGCAACTTCAAATAGAAATATGGCACATCCCAG
>JAUVYX010000164.1 GCA_030602865.1 Dehalococcoidia bacterium
AGCGTTCCCTCTGACTCATGGCTAATGCTCCTCCTTCCATTTAGGCACCTCCTTTGGAGTTGCCTATTCTTTATCATTCTTCTCGGAAAGAGGACATTTCTATCGAGTCATCTAGAGGACATTATCATGGAGTTTCAACATTAAAAATAAGGGTTTTCTATATCCTGTAAGGCTGGCGCGTGGGGTACTTGCTAATCATATTCACCAGTGCAAGTTCTTGTTAAGAGTGAACTGAGAGAGTATACTAAAAATTTTAAATGAACAGTTCAGTTTAAAGGATTTAGACAGTGACAATAAAAGCGATATTATTTGATTGGGTAGATACGTTGGCGCGAATGGAGCCGGACTGGCATGAAATCTGGTTTAAGGCAATGCATGAAATGGGTGTCGATCTATCCGAAAAGGACATGGTGCGAGGGATACACTCTGCTGAGCGACAAGTTCCTGAAGGGAGACCGTTGAAGTGGACATCATCTTCCGACGAGAGTAATTTCATTCGCTACATGCAAATAGTATTGGAGGAGGTTAAAGGAAGGATTCCTGAGCGTGCGGTACTACTTGGAACTGTAAAAAGTATACGCCAGTGGTTTTCCGATGCTTCTTTTAACCTGTATGACGATGTGCTGCCGTCTATGGACGTATTAAAGAGTCATGGTATTGTCCTGGGGGTGATATCCAATATGTATGACAGCCTCATGCCAGTATGCCGTGCCTTAAAAATGGGACATGTACTCGATTTTACCCTCACCTCAGGAGAGGTAGGGGTCAGTAAACCCGAGCCAGGCATTTTCCTGGAGGCGCTGAAAAGGGCAGGGACGAATGCCGATGAAACGATATATGTTGGAGACCAGTATGAGATAGATATACTTGGTGCACGTGGGGCAGGACTAGAAACCGTGTTAATTGATCGTTACAGCAGATATCCCTCATTTAACGAGTGTCCTCGAATCAGCGATCTCTCAGGACTGAGGAATCTTGTTTAAGCCTGCCTTAAACTGAACTGGAGGCTGGTTGACCACGTGCGTATTTCTCCTTGATCATCCTGTTGGTTAGTGGCTAGACAGTTATTTAACCTGGTTGATAAGGCCACAGTGAGAGCACCTGACAGTTGATGCCTTAAATTTAGGAGGTAGTCTAAACTTGGTTCCACATTCACAGCGGATGGTCTGGTAGTTGCTCTTTTTCCACAGCAGATCTGATATTTCACGGGTTCGCTCGATCTTGTCCTGTTTCTCTCCCATTCTCTCTGGCTCAGCAGCACGGATTTTAACAGCTCCGGCTCCCGCCAGTGCAGAAGCTGGAATGACTCCTTTTTTTGTCATGCGCATCTGCTGAAAGGCGCTATTATAATCGGCGAAGGAGGCTCCTCCCGACATCGAACGCAGGATGCGCACCCTTTCTGAAATTGGAGGATGTGTGCTGCTGAGGTTACTGGCAGCCCTTCCCTTTTTGCGGAAAGGATTGATGATATACATTGGTGCTGTGGCCTTATTGGCAGAATTAAGCTGGCTGGTTGAGTTGCTTATCTTCTCCAGCGCTGATGCCAGGCCTTCAGGATAGCGGGTGTAAAGAGCTGAACTGGCGTCTGCAAGGTATTCTCTTTTTCTGGAGACGGCAAAATATATTAGCTGTGCCAGGATAGGTGCTAGTATCATCAGGGCGATGGCTACGGCCATGATTATCAGTTGGGCCGAACCTCCGCCTCCGGAGGAAGACCTTCTTCTTCCTCCAGTCATACTGCTGAAGAACAACATGCGTGAGGCATACCAGGAGAGGATGACGATGGTGCCCAGTAAGACACTGCACATGGTCATAAGCAATACGTCTCGATTATTTATGTGAGATATCTCATGAGCAATTACCCCTTGAAGTTCATCGCGATTGAGCTTTTGTAAAAGGCCTGAAGTAACAGTTATTGCAGCCTTGTCAGGATTGCGCCCGGTGGCGAAGGCGTTTGGGGCGGGGTCATCGATGATATAGATGTCTGGCATTCTCGCCAACCCCGAGGCGATCTTCATCTCCTCAACTATATTGAACAGACGGGGAGCTTCATCACGGCTGATTTTCTTGGCCTTGGACATAGATAATATGATGTTGTCTCCCTGGAACAGGGCAATCATGTTCATCACTGCCCATATCAGCAGGGCGATTACTACTCCTGCGGTGGGGCTTTCAAGAAAATACAGTCCCAGGATATAACCGATAGCAAGCAACAGTAGCCCCATTCCTATCACCAGTATTATTGACCTTCTTTGATTTGCCCTAATCTGTTCCCACATAGTCTTATATCATTTCTGCTTAGCTGAAACTAACTTTTGGAGCCTCTCTCTCGGCTGCCACGGTTATCTCAAAGAATTCACCGGTCTTGAAGCTTGTTATACTGGCTATTATGTTTGATGGAAACATTTGAATCTTATTATTTAATCGCAGTATTGCATCATTATAGAACTGACGTGAAAAGCCTATCTTATTCTCTGTTGAGCTTAGTTCCTCCTGTAGTGCCAGGAAGTTCTGGTTAGCTTTCAGGTCGGGATAGTTTTCGGACACGGCCAGTAGTTGTGAAAGGACAGAGCTTAGTTCTCCTTCTGCCTTGCCTCGTGTCGCTGCCCCGGAAGATGATGCCTGCTGTGCCAGGTTTCGGGCCTTGGTCACAGATTCAAGTGTCTCCCTCTCGTGTTTCATGTAACCCTTGGCCGTTTCTACAAGGTTGGGAATCAGGTCGTGGCGCCTTTTCAGTTGTACATCTATTTGTGCCCAGGCGTTCTTCGTCTGGTTGCGTAATCTTACCAGACTGTTATAAATGCCAAAGACGGCAATAGCAATGATTACAACTAGCCCGATCACTATATAAACTGCTGTCATAGGAACACCTCCATAATATTATATCTATGTTTGTTTGTATGGTTGTTATTTTTATATGTATTAGCTTTATACAGGATTATTGCTGTGCCTTAAATACATCTCCCAGGAAGGCTATAATCTGCCGCTGAGACTCTGAGACTTCATTTGCTTTTGCTGATAATTGCCTTAGCAATTGGGTAAGCTCTCCTCCATCGAACCATAATCCATCCCCTTGTGGGCAGACGTCAATAAGAATCCTGTTTTTCTCTCCTGTGGTGGTCTTTTTCATTTTAGAGCCACATATCGGGCATTTCCTCTTCTTCTCAGGGGATTCTGCCTCCGGGGCATTTAGCATGTCTTTAATTAGATAGCCACTGCTGTTAACATCAATGCTTTGTAACAGGAGATCCATCTCGCCGGCATCAAACCATACTCCATTACAATCAGTGCAGTAGTCGAGCTCGACATTATCGTGCTCAACAACTATCATATCGCTTTTACAGGTTGGACATATCATAACAACTTACATTCTTTAGTATATTGGCAAAGTTTAGATTTCCTGACAGTCTGTGTCAAATAAAAGTATAATGATTAAACTAATGAATACTGGTACGATATGGCAGTTGTCGGAACGCCCTGTAGGATGGGCATTTTTTATTGTCATTTACAGGTATTGACTTTGGAGTAGATGATTTTCGGGGCTACTATGGGAAATGTGATTCTATTGC
>JAUVYX010000014.1 GCA_030602865.1 Dehalococcoidia bacterium
TGATATCTCTATCGAAGGGCATACTGATATCTCGTTCGCTGAAAACGTTGGTCAGCGTTTTGAAGCTTATGGTTGGCAGGTTATTTCAATAAATGGTATGGACTTATCCGCTGTGGATAGGGCTATTCGGATGGCCCAGGCAGATGATAGTCGTCCTAGTCTGATAATCTGTAAGACTATCATTGCTTATGGCAGTCCCAATAAGGAAGGCAGTGCTTCAACCCATGGAACACCGCTGGGGGAAGAAGAGGTACGTTTGACCAAAGAAAATCTTGGCTGGACGTTCAAAGAAGCATTCACTATTCCCCCGGAGGTTTTAGCTCATTGTCGGCAGGCAGTAGAAAAGGGGAAGAGGCAGCAGCAAGAATGGGAGCAAAAACTGGGTGAATATCGAAAGGCGTATCCACTGGAAGCTGAGCAATTGGAGAAGGATTTCCAAAAAGAATTGCCGCAGGGATGGGATAGTGAGTTGAATGCTCTGTTCCGGGCAAATGATAAACCTATTGCTACGCGTAAAGCTTCAGGACGTGTAATAAATAAGATAGCACAGAAGGTCCATTTCTTCATGGGGGGCTCTGCAGACCTTGCCCCTTCAGTCAATGTTAGATTGGAGGATTGTGGAGACTTTGGCTTTCAAGATTATGCGGGTCGTAATATACATTTTGGCGTTAGAGAGCATGCGATGGGTGCTATAGCTAATGGTATGGCTCGGCATGGAGGAGTGATCCCATTTACATCGACCTTCTTCACTTTCTCAGATTACATGCGTCCCTCAGTGCGGATGGCGGCGCTTATGGGCCTCCATGTGGTATTCATTTTTAGCCATGATTCGATTGCTGTTGGAGAGGATGGCCCCACTCATGAACCGGTTGAACAACTTATGGGATTTAGAGCAATGCCAAACCTGATTACTATTCGCCCTGCAGATGCTACAGAGACGGTTGAGGCATGGAAAGTGGCCATGGAAAATCGCGAAAGTCCTACTGCTTTAGTATTCAGTCGCCAGGATCTTCCAATATTGGATCGTAAAACACTGGCTTCTGCCAGTGGCTTGCGACGGGGGGGATATGTGGTTTGGGAGGCAGCAAAGAAGCTCGATGTTATCATTATTAGCACTGGATCTGAATTACATCTTGCGCTTGAGGCTGGACGTTTATTGCAGGATAAGGGGATAATGGCTCGTGTTGTATCCTTACCATCATGGAAGTTATTTGATGCTCAGCCTGAAAATTACCGTAATGAAATCTTGCCTCCCGATATGCGAGCACGCATCTCCGTGGAAGCTGGCACAACAATTGGATGGGAACGATATGTTGGCCTGGATGGGATTACTATTGGCGTGTCTTGTTTTGGTGCCACGGGTAAAGGGGAAGTGGTTTATGAGAAATATGGATTTAGCGCTCAACGGGTGGTAGATGAGGCTTTACGACTGCTGCATCGAGAATAATGGATATTCACTCATGTATTTGACTTTGTCCTTTATGTATTAGTGAATAGGGGGAAGGAGAACTCAGATGAATTCTATCAAAGAAGCTCAGCGTCTAGGGCAGGATATCTGGCTTGATTATATTCAGCGCGGTTTAATCAGCTCTGGCAAGTTTCGGAGATATATTGAACAGGGGATTAGTGGTGTGACTTCAAATCCTACCATTTTCGAAAAAGCGATAACAGGGAATAATGATTATGACGAATCGTTGTTGAAACTAGCTAGAGAGAATAAGGATATAGTCGAGATATATGAAACCCTGGTTTTACAGGATATTGGAGCTGCTGCCGATATACTGCACCCCGTATATGATGATTCAAAGGGGAAGCATGGCTACGTCAGCCTGGAGGTCAACCCTAAGTTGGCCTATGATACGGATGGCACGATAGAGGAAGGGTTAAGGTTATTTGCTGCACTGAATCGTCCAAATGTCATGATTAAGGTTCCAGCTACAGTTGAAGGGGTGCCTGCAATCCGTCGCCTTGTTGCCGAAGGTGTTAATGTTAATGTAACACTATTATTCTCTCTTGATAGCTATCAACAATCAGCAGATGCATACATTGCAGGTCTGGAAGAACTGGTTCAGAAGAATGCTGATGTAACCAGAGTTGCCTCTGTCGCCTCCTTGTTCATTAGCAGAATTGATACAGCGGTGGATATATTATTGGATGAGCATATCCAACAAGGACAGGAACAATTGAAGTCCTTGCATGGCAGGGCAGGGGTTGCCACTGCGAAACTTCTTAATCAGGCACATAAAGATACTTTCAATAGTGAACGATTCGCTAAGTTGAAGTCGAAAGGTGCGCTTGTCCAGCGGCCTCTCTGGGCAAGTACAAGTACCAAGAATCCCGCTTATGATGATCTATTATATGTAGAGCCGCTTATCGGACCGAATACAATAAATACTATGCCTCCTGGGACGATTGCTGCGTTTCTTGATCATGGGAAAGCCAGAGTTGCCCTTGACCAGGATCTTACGGGGGCCAGGCATACCTTTGCAGACCTTAAGGCGGCTGGAATCAATATGGAATCTGTGACTGGGATACTATTGGATAAAGGAGTTAGGGCTTTTATTGATTCCTTTGATAAGTTACTGGTTGGAATAACTGAAAAGAGCAGTTTGCTCACAAAAGGGCAAGCTAATTGAAGTGGTCGGTATTAACTTCGATAATGCTGAACTGGAATCGGTTTTAGCCAACTTCGACAAAAGCAATCTGATTGGACATATATGGCAGCGAGATCACGTTGTCTGGAAACCTGCTCCAAATGAAATTGTTAATCGTTTAGGCTGGCTTACTGTTGCTGAGCAGATGGATGAAAAGGTACCTTCTTTGTACTCTTTTGTTAAAGACGTCCGTGACAAAGGTTTCCATACTGTAGTTCTACTTGGCATGGGAGGCAGTAGTCTTGGGGCAGAGGTGTTGCGACAGGCATTCGGTACTTCTAAGGGATATCTCAATCTCATCGTGTTGGATTCCACAGTGCCGGCGGAAGTGATTGCAGTGGCAGAGATGATAGAGCCCGAACACACCTTATTTCTGGTTTCCTCTAAGTCAGGTAGTACTACTGAGCCTCTAGTACTGTATCAATATTTCCGGGGACTGCTGGATTCTATTAGTGGGCAATATGAAGCGGGGCAGAATTTTGTGGCAATAACTGATCCAGGATCTCCTTTGGCACTAATGGCTAAGGAACAGCAGTTTCTACATACATTTTTGAATATTCCTGACCTGGGAGGACGCTATTCGGTTCTGTCTTATTATGGTCTGGTTCCTGCAGCATTGATTGGGGTGGATATTAAGACGTTTCTTGAGAGGGCTAAGTACATGCAGCATGAATGTGGGCACTGTATACAAGCTGATAAGAATCCTGGTGCCTGGCTTGGGGCTGTTATTGGTACTATGGCTTTAAAGGGAAGGGATAAATTGACTCTCGTCATGTCTCCGCGTATTAGCGGGTTTGGACTATGGATAGAGCAACTTATTGCTGAAAGTACGGGCAAGGAAGGCAAAGGAATAATCCCAATTGTTGCGGAGCCACTGGTGAATCCGAAGTATTACGGTAATGATCGATTGTTTATTTACTTGCGTATGGATGATGATGATAATTCAATAGTTGATGAGTCTGTTAACCAAATAAAATCTTCAGGGCAGCCAATATTAACCTTGAAGGTACATGATAAATATGACCTTGGGGCAGAGTTCTTCCGTTGGGAATTTGCTACTGCTGTTGCTGGGTCGATACTTAATGTAAATCCATTTGACCAACCCGATGTACAGAAAAGTAAAGAGCTAACGGAACATATATTGGATGAATATGCCAGCACAGGACATCTTCCGAAAACAAGTTCGGCTGCTCCTGTAGCGGAGTTGCTGGAGGAGTTAGAAAAGGGCAGTTATTTTGCTATTATGGCTTATATTCGGCAAACGGTTGAAGTTGATGAGGCTTTATTAGATTTACGTCGCAGGATAATACAGAGATATTGCATTGCTACTACGCTCGGTTATGGTCCACGCTTTCTGCACTCTACCGGACAACTGCATAAAGGTGGGCCCAATAATGGTTTGTTTTTACAGCTTACTACAGAACATGAAAAGGACCTACTTATTCCTGGCAGACCGTATACTTTTGGAGTGGTAGTTGATGCTCAGGCTACAGGGGATTTTCAGGCCTTGTGTGCATCAGGAAGACGTGTTGCCAGTATTCATTTAACGCAACAAGACAATTTCGATATAAGACAATTGACTGAAAAATTGTTGTGACAGAACAGGGCCATAACGTGGAGGCTTGTTGTGCCAATTATCTCAGTTTCATTCTAGTAGCGTTATTCGTGCCTCTTTGGATATTACGGTTTTGCTGATTCTGGTAGCCATGTAGATAAAAGGAGTGTCCATGACAGCAACGAACCATTTCAAGAGATAAGTAGTTGCCAGTATCTGTAACCACACGTTAATATCAAATAAACCCCATAGGGCAATAGTGCAGAAGATGAGGCTGTCAATCGCTTGTGATACCATAGTAGACGCGCAATTCCTTAGCCAGAGGAATCTGCCCTTTGTTTTATTTTTCCAGAAATGGAAAGCGAAAATATCGTGGTGCTGTGATATGACGTAGGCAATCATACTTCCTGCTGCGACCCTTGGCATGGGTTCGAATATTGTTGACAGAGAGCTTTGAGAAAAATCTGATATGTCTGGAATGAACTTTAATCCAATTTGCATCCAAATAGTCATGAGTATCATGCCGATAAAGCCAAGCCATACTGCACGTTTGGCTGCTTTCTTACCATAGACCTCACTTAATATGTCCGTAGTGAAGAAGATGCTGCCGTAGAGCACATTACCCAGTGTTGCTACAGATCCAAATAGTTGGACAGTCTTAAGCACCTGGATGTTTGCGGTAATGACCGAGGCCACTATGATGGCATAGAGCCCAAATTTTCCAAAGAAACGGTAGACAATCAGGGCGAGGCTTAAGTCGAGGACGATGAAGCCAATCCAGAGCAAATTGTTGAATATCATTTCTGATTCCATCTCAACTGTTAGTTAGTTTAATCACAAGCCTTTAATCCTCAATCTACCTCGCTAAAAATTGTGAAGCTAACCATTTTTCCTTTTGAGACATCCTTAGCTTTTCATCGGTGCCTTTATATTTAGCCAGAAAATCTTTTTTAAATGAGCTGAATGTGGCATTAGCGATACTATCTTTTATCTTATTCATCAGGGTGTTCATGAAGGTAAGATTATGGATAGTCGCTAATCTGTATGCCAGAAGTTCTTTACATCTGAACAAGTGATGTAAATAAGCTGCAGAGAAGTTACGGCATGTATAACAGTTGCAATTGGGGTCAAAAGGGTCCTCCATTTTGCTATAGTAGGACTTTTTGATATTGAATCTTCCTTGCCATGTGAAAAGGGCGCCGTTTCGAGCTACTCGGGTAGGCAGGACACTATCGAACATGTCTATTCCCTGGTCTACCGCATGGACTATATCTTCAGGAGAACCTACTCCCATCAGGTACCTTGGTTTGTTTTCAGGGAGCAGGGTGGTGGTTTCGCCAACTATCGTTCGGGTTATCGCTTTTGGTTCCCCCAGGCTCAGCCCTCCAATGGCATATCCAGCGAATTCCATCGACGCAAGATACAAAGCTGATTGTTTGCGTAACTCGGGAAATGTGCCACCTTGTACAATGGCAAACAATTTTTGGTCATTGCGTTTCTGTGCTTGTTGACACCTGTTGGCCCACCTGTGCGTCCTCTGCATAGCTTGTTCAACTTTTTTGAAACTATCCTTGAATGAGGGGCATTCATCCAGAACCATAATTACGTCCGCTCCAATTGATTCTTGGATTGAAATAGCTGATTCAGGTGTAATAAGGTGTTGACTTCCGTCGATATGTGATAGAAAGGTGACTCCTTCATCGTTTACCTCACGTAGACGAGCCAGGCTGAATATCTGATAGCCTCCACTATCAGTGAGTATGGCACCCTCCCATCCCATGAAATGGTGTAATCCACCCATACTTTGAATTTGCTCTGTCCCTGGTCTTAGATAAAGATGGTAGGCATTAGCCAGTATCATCTTTATCTCGATATCTGTTAGTTCTTGGGGGGTCAGGGTCTTAACTGTTGCCTGAGTGCCTACGGGCATAAATACCGGGGTGGATATCAATCCATGGTCTGTGTACAACTCCCCAGTACGAGCACATGTATCAGGGCAATTTCCTGTAAGACGGAAGCTAGTCATTTTATGTATAGTTTCCTCTCCTTGTTCTTCTAAAAAATATCTGGTATCTCCTTTCCTGAGGGATTAGTATACCCTGTGAACTTTTAGCAGGTATGACTGATAGATCAATCAATACTATCTTTTCCTGATTGTTTTCGAGTTGGCTAGATTATCTCAGGTTTTTGTCTTCTGATGGTGGCTATTACAGATCCTAGCCCGAATAGTATTACAACCAGTCCGATAATAAATCCAAGATGTGGGATAAGGCTCAGAAGTTTTAGTATTATCAGCCCGGTAGCTAGAGCTCCAATCATGATACCCCTGTTATCTTCTACATCTCTGAAATGGCTGATAATCCATTGCCCCAAGAATAACCCAACGGGGATTTGAGCAAGATAAATTGCAATACCCCATAGAGCCAGAGCGATTAGTCCAACGGGGAGTCCAATAATAGTGATGCATATTATTATGGCTGTTATAGGGGTAACGAACAACAAAATGGCTCCCCAGCCGGCACTTGGGCCTGGTCTGGAGCTTATGGACTCAGCAATAGAAGCTAATCGTTTTGGTGCGATTAGTATTATTAGCAATCCTGCGAGCAGAGCCATTAAAAATCCAATGAATTTTGTTTTAATACTGGACAATAGAGCAAGGAAAAATGTTTCAGATTGATCTTCCTTCGCCTCAGGTAACTTATGAGTAGTAATGCCATTTATCTGAGCGCCAGTCTGGACTACGGCTCGATTCTCTCCTATGTAGGTCAAGCTGCCTTTGATATCCGCTGTTGAGAGTATGGTCAGTTCACTAACTTCAAGATTAATATCTCCACCTACCTTGCTACCTATGGTGATTTCCCCTCCTCCGCCTTTAATGTCCCCATCCACAATTCCGTTGATGTGTATTACTCCGGCACCAAAAAGGAGGTCGCCTTTGATATGAACGTTATCTGCTATGATGATTTCGTTACCGGCGACAAATAAATCACCTGCGATGTTGCCGCTTATATTTACAGTTTCACCTACAACCCGTACAGCATGACCAATATCACCGGAGATATTTATTGTTTGAGCTATGGCCATAACGCTGTCATCAACTAGTCCGCTAATAGAGATAATCCTCGCAGCAGCCCAGATATCACCATTAATAGTGCCATCGATAGTAATGATATTTGCGCCTGTGTAGAGATCATCATTGACTACTTCTCTGTCAGGGATGTGGATTGTATCGTCACTGCGTGCATCGAATGCCAGAACCGTGGTAGCGGAAAACCCCATTAACAAAGTGGTTATTAGAATGATAGTCATTATATTTACAAAATGTCTCATCATAATATCTTATAACCTCCTCCGACCACTGTATTTATCCAAGCGAGGCTAAGCTTGTTGCTTCTGCTGCAGCGGTGGTTTAGGTTGTTGCTGTGCCTGTATAGAAATAACCTCGCTTCCTGCCTCAAATAACTGCGATTTGATTTCATTTACCAGTCCCCAGGACTTTGCCTCCTCAGGATTCAGTGTTGTTCTCTCAATCATGGCGTTGGTTACAAATTCCACGCTTTTGCCCGTATTTGCGGCAATCACCTTTGCTATGTTCTCAATGTCTATCTTTAATCCTTTTAGCCTTTCCTCCAGCTGTTTTTCCTCCAGACTCTGGTTGCTGGTGAATTGGGCATTGACACCATGGAGCAGGAATCTGGCCTGTGGCACTGATAGTCTCTTGGCTCCAGCACAGTATAGGACGATGCCTATAGAATCAACACTGCCAAAGTTATGTGTAATTATATTGGCGGGCAAACCCTTCAGGTAGTTGTAGGTACTTAAACCATGCACAACGGAGCCGCCTGGTGAAGAGATGAGGATAGTGAAGTCTCTTATTCCTTGTTTCATTTTCTGGTCAATGGCATTCATCAGAGCGTTGACGGTGGCATCGATAACTGGGGCGAAAAATTTAATTACAATGGGTTTTATCGCCATATTCGGCTTCTCCTTTTAGTGAATAATACTTCTCTTTCAAAGCTAACTCAGACAGCTCTTCCTCATCATATTCGGTTAGGCAGAATAATATGAGCCAGACTGTTCTTATTCACCTCTCGATTATACCAGATATGGTGCAGATGCCGTATGAAATCTGTTGCCTGACAAGCTTACTTTTGGGGAATTCACAGTGCTCTGTTTGCAATATGTTTGTGGTAGATATAGTTAATATATGTACTTGCTGATATCATGTGAATAGTGATTGCAAACCTTCATAGCCTCGATTTACTTGAAGTTAGCTCAGTACTCATTGTTATAAATAGTTAGTTGTACAGATGTCAATATGTTTTCTTGTTACTTATTTATACCATGTTATACTTTTAGACAGGTAAAAACTAGATATGGAAGGTATTGGTAAAGCAAGACAACGGGTTTTAATCTTACGGGCGCAAATTAATCATCATAACTATCGCTACTATGTACTGGATAGCCCCGAGTTAAGTGATAGTGAGTATGATGAACTGATGCTGCAACTAAGACATCTTGAGACAGAATATCCTGAACTTGTCGCTTCAGAGTCACCAACACAGAGGGTGGGAGCTCCACCAGTGGAGGCCTTTGGGGTCGTGGAACATCCTGAACCTCTACTAAGCTTGGCCAATGCCTTTTCGTATGATGATTTGAAGGCTTGGTACAAACGAACTGTCAGTTTGCTTGGGGTAGATGATTTCAGCCTTGTCTGTGAGCCTAAGATAGATGGGCTGGCAGTAGCACTGACTTATATCGATGGCTTGTTTGTTACTGGAGCCACTCGTGGCGATGGCTACCGAGGGGAAAACATCACCCGGAATTTGAGGACCATTCGAAGTATCCCTCTATCTGTGCCCGAGAAGACACCTTCTAGATTTGAGGTTAGAGGAGAAGTTTATCTTTCTAAAGCCAGCTTTAGTTGGCTCAATGAGGAAAGAGCTAAGGAAGGTCTTCCTCCTTTCGCCAATCCCAGGAATGCTGCTGCTGGTTCCGTGAGACAACTTGATTCTAGAGTAACTGCTCGTCGACCTCTGGACATATTTATTTATGGGTTGGGTCATGTGGAAGGGGGGATAGTGCCTGACACTCATTGGGAGATAATTCAATGGTTGAAGACTCTAGGTTTTAAGATAAATGAGGATATCGCTCTCTGCCACAATATTAATAAAGTAGAGGAATACTATCAAGACTGGGTTACAGTTCGTAATGAATGGGGTTATGAAGCTGATGGTATGGTGATTAAGGTGAATTCCATAGAATACCAGCGGAAGCTGGGAAATGTGGCTCGTGAACCAAGATGGGCAATAGCATATAAATATCCTGCAATCCAGGGAGTTACTCGGCTCCTTGAAATTAGAATCAATGTGGGACGCACTGGAAGATTAAACCCATATGCGGTTTTACAGCCAGTGAAGGTGGGGGGAGTGGTTATAAGCCGGGCGGCATTACATAATGAGGAAGATATTCACCGCAAAGATATTCGTATTGGAGATTGGATTACTATTCAACGAGCAGGAGAAGTTATCCCTGAAGTATTAGGGCCCATTCTGAGTCGGCGTACAGGGAGCGAGGAAGTCTTCTCTATGCCTGATCGTTGCCCTGGTTGCGGTGCCGAAGTGATAAAACCAGATGATGAAGCTATGCATAGGTGTACCAATACTGCCTGCCCTTCTCAATCCCTGGAACGAATAAAGCATTTTGTCAGTCGTGATGCTATGGATATAGACGGCGTAGGTGATAATTTATGCCAGGCATTTTTTAAAGCTGGCTTGGTAGAGGACGTTGCAGACTTGTATGAACTTAGCAGAGAAAAGCTTTTAAGTCTGGA
>JAUVYX010000005.1 GCA_030602865.1 Dehalococcoidia bacterium
CAAAAGAATTGATCAATCGAGGTCATGATGTATCTATTTTTGCCTCCAGTTTTAATCACCGAACTCGTAAAGAAGAGAAGCTAACCGGGAGGAAAAAATATCTTAGGGAGAATATATACGGGGTGGAGTTCTACTGGGTCAAAACGTCTCCTTACTATGGAGGTAATGACTGGCGTCGAGTACTCAATATGTTGAGTTACTTTCACGGTGTGATTCTACTTGGGATGAAGCTAAAAGAAAAACCCGATGTAATCCTGGCTTCTTCACCTCATCTATTTACGGGGTTGGCTGGGTGTATTCTGGCTAAGCTAAAAAAAGCGCGTATTATTTTCGAAGTTCGTGACTTATGGCCTCAGACTTTAGTTGAAATAGGAGGCTATAGTAATAGTAGTACTGTAGTAAAACTGTTGAGAATATTAGAGAGATTTCTCTATTATAAAGCACACTCTATTATAGTTTTACATCCGAAGGCTACTGATTATATAAACAATCTGGGTATAGAGAGAGAAAAAATAACCTGGATTCCTAATGGAGTGGATCCTGAGCTTTTTGTGAATACAAAAATGGAATTACCAACAGAATTAGAACAGGTCGTCTCCAAACAAAAGTCACAGGGGAAATTATTACTATGTTATACAGGGGCACATGGGATAGTGAATGCTCTGGAAACAATTATTGAAGCTGCCGAATTGTTGCAAAAGCGATGCAATAACGCGGTTCATTTCATCATGATTGGTGATGGGCCCGAAAGAAACAGACTTATGGGTATGGCTGAAAAATTGGAACTAGAAAATATCAGCTTTTTTCACTCAATACCGAAAAATATGATACCTGCCATTCTAAGTCAGGTTGATGTAGGGATTTTAACCTGGCGGCAGTCAGCGTTGTATAAATATGGTATAAGCACCAATAAACTATGGGATTATATGATATGTAGTCGCCCGATAATATGGGCTGTAGAAACTCCCGTCAATCCGGTGGCTGAAGCTGACTGTGGTCTAACAGTAGAACCAGAGAATCCAGAGACGATTGCGAATGCTATTATAGAGATGTGTGATATTGGCGCTGAAGAACGCAAGGAAATGGGGAAGAGAGGCTATGAGTATGTCATGAAACATCACTCAGTACCTGTTTTAGTTGATAAATTACTGGAGGTCATTGAGGATGCTTGAAAGTAATGGAGGAGGAAACTTAGTGGCAAGCAAACTGAAGCGTTGTGGAGAAGAGGTAAGGATATTCTCCCTGGCGAAAATCATTAAACCAGAGGTAATAGAGATAGGTGCCCATTCCATGGTTGATGATTTTACCTTTATCTATGGTGGTAAGGGCATCATAATTGGCAGATATGTTCATATCGCCTCTTTTGTTAGCATTATCGGGGGAGGGGAGTTAGTGATAGGTGATTATGCCGATATTGCCTGCGGTTCAAGAATACTTACAGGGACTGATACTTATTACGAGGGGAAAAGGATGTCAAGTGCTCTACCTGCCAGTCAAAGAAATGTAATTGTTGGCAAGGTAGTTATAGGAAAAGATGCTTTTGTTGGCACAAATGTAGTCATTCACCCGAATGTGATAATTGGTGAAGGAGCAATCATCGGCAGTAATAGTCTGGTGATAAAAGATATCGAGCCCTGGACTATAAATGCAGGAAGCCCTTGTAAAAAAATAGCTGTGAGACCAAAGGTTACAGAGCAAGATATTTAAACAACAGAACAAATGAGTAATCTGTTAAAGAGAACTTTTGATTTTACCCTGGCATTACTGGGGATTGTTTTATCATTGCCACTATTGCTTATCTTTTCTATCGCCATATACCTGGAAGATAGGGGATCTGTTCTTTTCTTGCAGGAGAGGTATGGTAAAAATGGGAAACCATTTAAAATCATAAAACTCAGAACAATGCGGGTAGAAGGCAAGAATGCCAACCTGGTGATATTTATAGATAATGATCCACGAGTTACAAAGATTGGGCGAATATTGAGAGCTACTGCTATGGATGAGTTGCCAACTCTGATAAATATTCTAAAAGGAGAAGTTAGTTTTGTAGGACCCAGGGCTTTGCCCTATAAAATCGATGATGAGGAAAAGATAAAGTATAAAAACATTACCATGGTTCCGGGTTATAACATGAGAAGCAGCGTAAAACCAGGTCTTACCGGAATAGCTCAGGTCTACGCCCCAAAAGATATAGGTCGCAGAAATAAATTCCGTTATGATATCCTCTATGTTAAAAATAGAAGCCTATGGCTTGACATAAAACTTATTGTATTGTCATTCTGGCTTACCTTTAAAGGCAGATGGGAAACACGAGATAAAAAGCTGTGATAGAACACTATTCAATAACTAATTCATCCAGCTAACGTGTGTTTGGCATATACCTGACATATTTAATATTATATGCTGAAGGGAGGCGTATGATGCGTTCTACAATAGATATAGATGATTCACTGCTAAACGAAGCAAGACATCTCACCAGAATAAAAACTAAGAAAGAAGTAGTTAACTTATCTCTTAAAGAGCTGATAAGCAAGAAACGTAGAGAACATCTGGCAAACCTTTTCGGAAGTGCAATGGTGGATATTAGCTGTGATGACGTATCCAAAATGCGTGAAGATGAAATATAATAGGCTCAGTTAGAACTATTATTATTGGAGTTTCTGGAAACAGGATAATATGAATATACCATTATCAAGTCCGGATATAACCGAAAGTGATATCGAAGCTGTTGTCAATGTGATGAAAACGCCACGACTCAGCCTGGGTCCCAAACTGCTTGAATTTGAGGACAGAATGGCGGAGTTTGTCGGCGTGGACTATGCTGTCGCAGTAAACAGCGGTACCAGCGCCCTTCACCTGATTGTAAGAGCACTTGATATAAAGGATGGCGACGAGGTAATCACTACTCCTTTCAGCTTTATTGCCTCTGCTAATTGTATCCTGTTTGAAAGGGCTAAACCTGTTTTTGTGGATATAGACTCGCTAACTTTAAACATCGATGTTAACCGCATTGAAGAAAAAATAACTGATAAGACAAAGGCTATTCTGGCGGTAGATGTGTTTGGCTACCCTGCAGATTGGGATGAACTGGAGAGGATTGCGCGGGAGCATAAGCTTATGCTTATAGATGATAGTTGTGAATCACTGGGTGGCAAGTACAGGGGGAGAATGCTGGGAACCTTTGGTGAGGCTGGTGCCTTTGCTTTCTATCCCAACAAGCAAATAACCACCGGGGAAGGTGGAATAATTGTTACCAACAATGAGAAAGTTGCCAGCCTGTGCCGTAGCATGAGAAACCAGGGGAGGGGAGAAGGTGACGAATGGCTTCAGCACTCGAGACTGGGCTATAACTATCGAATAAGTGATATAAATTGTGCCCTTGGTATAGCACAGTTAGAAAGGATTGAGTCGATTCTGGCAAAGAGGGAACAGGTTGCCAAGATGTACGGAATAAAACTCAGCGATTTGAAAGCGATACAATTGCCGTGTTCGTCTGCGGAGATGAAACGAAGCTGGTTTGTTTATGTGGTGGTCCTGGCAGATAGCTATACTGCAGAGAATCGCAATAAAATTTTACAGGAAATGAAAGAACGGGGAATAGGCTGCAGTAACTACTTCACACCCATTCACCTGCAGCCTTTTTATAGAGAAATGTTTGGTTTTAATAAGGGCGATTTCCTCATCACTGAACATATCTCCGAAAGAACAATCGCCCTGCCTTTCTATAACAATCTTGGTGAACAGGAAATTGATTTTGTAGTACGGAGTTTGAAAGAGATAATTGCCGGATTATGAATAGAAACCTGAAATTAAGCAAATGAATATAAACCGTTACAGCATTCCGGAAATCATTGCTGACATATTTTTAATAGCCGGCGCGTTTGCACTGGCTTTCTTTATACGATTTGATTTCAGCATTCCCTCTGCGCAAATGGAAATATTTAAGACTTTTGTTATTCCACTGGTGATGACCAAGCTAGTCATATTCTATTTCGCCGGATTCTACCGCAAGTTATGGCGTTATGCGAGTGTGAGAGATTTCCTGAGCATAATCTGGGCCAGTTTCCTGGGCACGCTGGCAGCAATAGTCGTCATATTTTTTGTCTATCGCCTCGCTTTTCCCCGTTCAGTAGTAGCCCTGGATGGATTCTTCACCGTGGCACTGGTTGGGGGGATAAGGTTTGCACGCAGGGGCATGCGTGATTTAAAACTGAAAAGCCTGCTCACTCCAACGAAAAGAAGGCCAATTCTGATTATCGGAGCAGGCGATAGTGGAGAGGCTATTCTCAATGAGATGATCAGACGTCCTGAGCTCGCTTATCGCCCCATAGGAATAGTAGACGACGATCCAGGTAAACAGGGATTGATTATCCACGGCGTGAAGGTGCTGGGAACACGGCAGCAGCTTAAGAAACTCATCAGCAAACATCAAATAGAAGAGGTTATTATCAGTATACCAAGCGCCTCCCGCGAGGTGATTCGAGATATTTTCTTCCAATGCCGGGAGCTGGGAGTGAAATGCAAAACCCTGCCGGGTATTTATCAAATCATTAACGGGACAGTCAGTGTCTCGCAGATTAGAGAAATAGGAGTAGAGGACATACTGGGGAGAGAGCCGGTGAAGGTGGATTTTAAAGAGGCGGCCAGCTATATTGCAGACAGGGCGATTATGATAACCGGTGCAGGTGGTTCTATCGGTTCGGAACTCTGCCGGCAGATAAGCCGATTGCGGCCTTCAACTCTTATTATGGTTGATCAGGGTGAAAGCGGCCTTTTTGATATTGAGCAGGAAATCAGGAACTCTGATTACCATATCCATACCATCCCGGTGATTGCTGATATCACTGACAGGAATAGAATAACCAGGGTCTTTGACAGCTATAAACCTGCCGTAGTTTTTCATACGGCTGCCTACAAGCATGTCCCCATGATGGAACTGAATCCCGTTGAAGCGGTGAAAAATAACCTGTTTGGAACAAAGACGGTGGCAGAGATAGCCATACAATTTAAGGTGGACAGGTTCGTTTCCATCTCCACCGATAAAGCAGTCGAACCGGTAAGTATAATGGGAAGCTCGAAGGCGCTGGTGGAAAAACTTATTCAGTTTTTATCCGGGGAGAGTTCGACCAGGTTCATGATAGTAAGGTTTGGCAATGTCCTCGACTCGAGTGGCAGTGTCGTGCCCACATTTAAAAAACAGATTGCTGAGGGCGGGCCGGTAACTGTTACTCATCCGGAGATGACCCGCTACTTCATGACTATTCCTGAAGCAATGCAACTGGTAATACAGGCTGGAGCTATGGGGAAGGGTGGTGAGGTCTTTGTTCTCGATATGGGTGAACAGATTTCGATACTGGAGTTGGCTCGTAATTTGATAAGGCTCTCAGGCCTTGAACCGGAAAAAGATATCCCTATTGAGTTCAGCGGCATTCGCCCGGGAGAGAGGTTGCACGAAAAATTGCTCTGGGATTACGAAGAGTCGTCGCCAACAGAACATAAACAAATTAGAGTTGTCACTGAAAGTAAGCTGGATACCAGCAAATTTAAGGATGATGTTCTGGAACTGGAAGGTATTGTCGACGGCGGTGATACTCAAAGAACAAAGGAAAAAATGGCGCAGTTGTGCGATTTCTACCTGTGACACAATCTAACTCAGGAATAATATAAATATGAAAGTAAAAAAATTAATCCAGGTTTTTCCTTACTGGGTGCCAACTGTTTTATGGATGGGCGTAATTTACTATCTCTCTTCGCTGCCTGACGACATAACGCCCGGACGCCACATCATGCCTGATAAAATCCTCCATGCTGCTGAGTATTTTATACTGGCATATTTGATACTTTTTGCCTTGCAAAGAACGACCGGTCTAAAGTTTTCGAGCAGTTTCCGGATAGTACTTATATTTGGAGCGTTATATGCACTGAGCGATGAAATTCACCAGTTATATGTAGCTACCAGACACTGTGACTATGGTGATTTGATTGCGGATATATGTGGTATTGTAATTCTCTTTTTCTTACTATGGTTGCTCCGCAAATTTGGAAATTGGGGTAATACGGCCTTCAATCTACTTGCAGGTAAGGGGAGTGATTATTAATAGGAATCTTCTAACTGTCATTGTGAAGATGGCAGGAAATCCCTGCAAAAAAATAAAGGAGAATGTGTCACCAATCACCTGAACGAGTACATATACTTGACAGACATGGTGTAATTAGCTTTACAATACATCGCATTGCGATGTATCATGTATAATAATATGGAGCAGGAAGGAGAACCTCAATGAGAAAGGTGGCTATTGTAGCCGATAGTCCGGTAACCCTGACAGTGGAGTTTATCGCTGAGAATAAAATCACTATTGTGCCTTTTCATGTCATTGCTGACGATAAAGATTATCAGGATACAGAAGTAGATATGGATTGGCTTTACAGCAGGCTTCAGGACAAAGCCAATCTACCGACAACCTCATGTCCCTCACCAGGGCAGTTCCTGCAAGCGTTCCGGGAATGTGCCCGAAAGGAGCAGGACATTATTTGTATAACCATGACTGCTGCATTTACCAAAGGGTATCAGGCAGCTCTGGATGCCACAAAATTGGCTCAAGAGGAATTCCCTGAAACCAGGATTGAACTCATTGACTCCCGTACAGCTGAGGCTGGTGAAATGATTCTGGTCATCGGATTAGCCGAAGCGGTAAAAGAGGGAAAAAGTTTTGAGGACATAGTCGAGTTGGCAAATGAACTAAAGCTGAAAATGAATACATTGCAGACCTTTGACACGCTATTCTACCGTGAAAAAGGAGGGAGAATATTTAAAGCTAAATCTTGGGCTAAAGCTGAGGCAGTGACAAGCTTTAAGGCAATCATCGAGGTTGATGCGGCTGCCGGTAAATTAACAAAACCTATCGCAAGAGCGAAAACCAAGAATGAGATACTGGGGAAAATGGTTGATATCACCACTGAAAGAATAGGGAATAAAAAGCTCCACGCAGCAATAGTGCATGGTGATGTCCCCGAACAAGCAAGTAGGTTAGAACAGATGCTCCTCGCTAAATTTAATTGCGAGAAGATTTATATCAATCAGGCCCTGGCGGTAACAGCCGTTCATGCTGGGAAAGGATTTATCTCGTTTGGCTTTTATGGTAGCAGTTAGTTATCATAGCTATAACGAAAAAAACTGAATTATGATAGTTATGTTCCCGGAGAATCTGGATTTATTATTGGCGACCCCGGGAGGTTATTTCCCAATAACATGCTGAGGAGGATAAAAATGACAAAGAAGATAATTCTACTATCCATAGTGGTAACTCTTATTCTAAGCGGACTTGTGTCCTGCACAGGTGCCCCGGAGGTGGAATCCTATAAGATAGGAGTTATTGCCTCTCAGACAGGAAAATACAGTGGGTTAGGGCTTCCTGCTTTAGAGGGCATGGAGTTAGTCGCTGAGGAGATTAACAAAGCAGGGGGTATAAATGGCATCCCTCTGGAGCTTATCATTTACGATGATAAGGGCAGTTCTACAGAAACAGTGATGGCAGCAAAGAAATTAATTGAAGTCGACGAAGTCCTTGCCTTTGCATGTAGTACTGCGACTGGCCTGTCGCATAGCCTGGTGCCTGTGGCAAACGATGCCGAAACACCCGGAGTAATCCTGTCGGGAACAGGTCTTATCAACGATCAACTGGGAAAGTGGACTTTCAAACCAATTGCAAGCGAAGCTGATTATATCCCGTTACCGCTCGGCTATCTGAAGGATGACCAGGGAGTATCGAAATGTGCTGCCATGATAGAGAACAGTGGGTATGGGGAAGGCGGTGATTTCTATCTACATCAGGTTGCCCCTGGTATGGGTATCTCGATAGTGGAAACTCAGTATTACGACCCCGGGGCTACTGATATGACTCCACAACTAACCAACATCAAGAACTCCGATGCTGAGGCGATATTCATCTGGGGCAGTGGCCCTGCCGGTGCAATTGCTATAAAACAGGCACGGGAGATGGGTATCATGCTCCATATAGTGACAACACCGGCCCAGGCGTCACCGAACTATGTCGAGGAGTTTCGGGAATACTATGAAATGGAACCCGCAGCCGTCTGCCTGGATTCTAAACTGACAATGTGGAGACAACTACCGGATAGCGATCCTGACAGGAAAATGTGCAGTGATTTTGACCAACTATATACTGAGAAATATGGTTACTCACCATCCATGTGGGCTGCGATAGGAGCACAGATTATCCAGTTTATTGCCGATGGCCTGGAAAGAGCGGAACCAGATCCTTCGAATCTGGAAGAGGCCAGAAGCATACTCAGAGATGCTTTTGAGAGCACTGAGGGGCTAAGCCTGTTTATGGGTACATACACTCTTTCACCTGCAGATCACTACGGCAGGGCTATTCCGAAAGAAGTCCTGGTTACTTTTAAAGATGGTGAAAAGATATTAAAGAAGACATATGAACAATTATAAGGAAGTGTAGTCTTATTATCGTGAATTCTATTTCAAAGATAAGGCTATACTTTTTACAGGCAGATTATTGAACCCTTCAGCGTTATTGCAGTTTCTGATTAGCGGGATAAACCTGGGTTGCATCTACGCTGCTATCGGCCTCGGCCTTTTTGTGGTGTATAGTGTAACAAGAGTTCTCAACCTGGCACAGGGGGAGTTTGTGATGCTGGGGGGGGTGCTGACGGTAAGTTTATTGGATCTAGGGATGCCGCTCCTCTCTGCTCTCTTGATTGCAGTGATAATTAGTGCAGCAATTGGAGCTTTCCTATATCAATTCATTATTTACCCGGCTAGAAAATCCTCAGGGGCGACCTTCGTTTTCCTGACAGCAGGTTTCGCTTTTGCCATAGAGGGAATTGTTCTCCTGGTTTGGGGTTGGGAATATCGTGGCATACCAAATTTTATGAATACCCCGAATATTCATCTCTGGGGAGCAACAATCTTCGGTCAAACTCCCTGGATCGTAAGCACAGCGTTGGCTATGGTATTGGGGTTATTTTTCTTTTTCGGTCATACAATCCATGGCAAAGCACTAAGAGCTTGTGCTGATCAACCACTCGGAGCCAGGATAGTAGGTATTAACCCGGAGAGAATGGCACTCTTTGCCTTTGTCCTGGCTGCAGGATTGGGAGCTGTTGCTGGTGCTGTGATAACACCACTAACAATGACCTGCTATAACATAGGTCTTCCGTTGACGGTAAAGGGCATGCTGGCTGCATTTGTAGGGGGGTTCAACAGGGCAGAGGGTGTGATACTGGGAGGAATGGTACTGGGACTTGCTGAGGCGATGTCGGCAGGGCTAATGCCAAGCGCTTATCATAACGTAATTGCGCTGGGAGTTCTGGTAATGATATTTCTGATTCGTCCCCGTGGATTGATAACTGGATCAAGCGGAGTCTAAGAAATTTGGTAACATGAAAACTTTTAAGATATCAAGCGCATTGAGCCTGCTTCAAAAATCACAGCACCAAATAATAGCGTTAGTTCTTGGTGTCTTGTTCATCCTGCCACTAGTGGGGAGTCATTACCTGGTTATAGTTTTTACCACCATAGGATTTTATTCCCTGGTTACTATTGGACTCATATTGCTAATGGGTTTTGCAGGCCAGATATCACTGGGACAAGCAATATTTTTCGGACTCGGCGCTTATACATCAGGAATTCTCACCACCAGATACAGTCTTTCTCCATGGCTTGTTATTATCGTTGCTGCCATTGCCACAGGGTGTATTGCTGTAATAATTGGTAGAGCCATGTTCAGATTGCGGGGACTCATTGTGGGAGGCATAACTATCGCTTTAAACCTGGTGTTCTTTTACCTGGTAGTAAGTGTAGCAGGATTGACTGGTGGCGCTACGGGAATGATGAATATACCTAAACTTCCGTCAGGGGGATTTATTTCGTATTCGTTTTTTATTTATTACCTTATATGGGCAATTACTCTTCTGGCACTCATCTTTTCTCTAAATCTGGTCAATTCCCGGACTGGTAGAGCATTAAGAGCGATGAACTTATTTGATGGGGGAAGCGACGAGACTGCCCAGGTGTTGGGAATAAATATAATGAAATACAAAGTAGCGATATTTGCAGTCAGCGCTATGTATGCCAGTGTAGCCGGTAGTATCTATGCTCACTATGTAAGCTGTATTGAACCGTCTACTTTTGGTGTTGACTTCTCCGTAATGATAGCTATAATGGCAATTTTAGGAGGGCTATCAAGCCCATGGGGGGCGCTTTTGGGGGCGGGTTTGCTGGTTGGTATAATTGAGCTGTTGCGGGAATTTGTGCCATTGCTAATAGGTGGGTCTACAGGCGCCTATGAACTTATTGCTTATGGTGTTATCCTGATAGCTACCCTGCGATTCTTGCCACGGGGGATGATTTCAGTTTGCCGTAAATTAGCATCAGGAGGAGAAAAAGGTAGGTGGAAAACAATACTACCGCACTCCAGGGTATCGTAGCTAATGAGAAAGTCATGTTAGAACATTCGAAAGAACAACCTATTCTGGAGATAAAAGATCTGTCTATGGCCTTCAATGGATTGATGGCTTTAAATGGGGTAAGCTTCTCGGTCTATAAAGGTGTCATAACAGCAATAATAGGGCCAAACGGCGCTGGTAAAACCACGCTAAGCAAACTCACAATAGGTCTACTGAAACCTTTACATGGAGAGATATGGTTCAAGCAACATAAATTAGGGAATCTTTCCCCTCATGCTATCTCTTCGCTGGGAATCGCTCAAGTATTTCAGGATATTAAGCTATTCGCAAATATGTCAATAATAGAGAATGTTATGGTAGGATGTCATGTATGGACGAGAGCCAGTTTCCTTGATACAGGGCTAAAGAGAAGTCGTGCAAAAAAGGAAGAGAAGGAAATTCAAGATATGGCGATGAGCAAATTATGCCTGGTGGGACTCGAGGATAAGGCTGATGCGATCCCTGCCAGTTTATCATGGGGACAACAGAGGCTTGTTGGGTTGGCTCGCGCATTAGCGGCAAATCCGGAATTATTGTTTCTTGATGAACCCTATGGAGGCCTCAGGTCTAACGAGATAGAAAAGTTGAGTCAACTGGTATTTAGCCTGCAGCGGCAAGGATTGACAATTCTGATTGTGGATCATCTGATGGATTGCGTAATGAATGTAGCTGATCGAGTGGTTTTTCTGGTTGATGGGCGGAAAGTCGCTGAGGGGACTCCCTCCGAGATACAACAAAATGAGCAGGTCAGGTATGCTTATATGGGCGGTTCGACGACCTGAAAATGGTAATAAAACAGGTGACAAAGCATAAACCAACGCTACTGAAATTAAACAACGTGCATGCCAGTTATGGCCCTGTACAAGCACTTGAAGGAGTGTCATTAAACGTGCTGGCAGGTGAAATAGTGATACTTATCGGGCCTCATGGCACAGGTAAAACAACTGTACTGAAGGTTATTTGCGGGCTTCTACCGATGACCAGGGGTGAAATCCATTTGAATGGACATTGTTTAAATGGATTATCAACTGAGAAACTGATATCACTGGGGGTAGCCTATGTCGATGAAAGAAAACTACTATTCCCGTCAATGAGCGTGATAGACAATTTAATATTAGGCGCTTACCATCGGTATAAGACAGAACGCCAGTCTAGCATAGAGAAGGATATTCAGACTGTTTTTCAGCTCTTCCCGGTTATTAAAGAAAGGACCGAGCAAACTGCCGGCACTCTCTCTGGAGGGGAACAACAAATGTTGGCAATTGGACGTGCATTGATGGCAAAGCCCAAGTTGCTTTTACTGGATTGCCCATCGTTAGGGCTCGCTCCGTTGTTAGTAACCAAGATGTCAAAGGCCATAACTAAGCTGAAAGATCAGGGAATTGCTGTACTTATTGTTGAACAGAACATTCCAGTCGCTCTTAGTATTGCTGATAGGGGATATATTATGGGGAAAGGGAAGATAGCATCAGAAGGTTTGCCGGAAGAGTTACTTGGTATGCAGGGTATGCCGGCTATAAGGGATAGTAACAACAGTTAGTATAACCGGGGTAGAGGTATAGCTAATAGACCGGTCTATATGCCTCCATCTATGCCAATTACCTGACCTGTGATATAACTGGCGCGGTCACTAGCCAGAAAAGCTACCAGTTCAGCGACCTCTTCAGGCTCACCGAAACGACGCAGTGACGTCATTGCTAAAATAGACTTCTTGACCTCTTCAGGTAATACCTCTGTCATCTGAGTATTAATAAAACCAGGGGCAATGGCATTTGCGGTTATATTTTTAGAACCGACTTCACGAGCTACACTCTTGGTGAAAGCAATTAAACCGCCTTTAGAGGCAGAATAGTTAGCTTGACCAGCATTGCCAATCACTCCGGCAATAGAAGCCATATTGATAATTCTTCCACTACTTTGTTTTATCATAGAACGCAGAGCAAACTTGGTGCATAAAAATGCTCCTCGTAAGTTAATATTAAGAACGTCATCCCATTTGTCCTCAGACATTCTCATCAGTAAGGTATCTTTAGTGATGCCAGCGTTATTTACCAAAATATCAATCTTGCCCCAGGTATCAATCACCTGTTGGAACATAGCTTTTACCGCATCACCGTCGCGAATATCTGCTTCTATTGCAATGGCCTCTCCACCCTGGCTGGTGATAGTTTCCACCACATTCTTCGCATTGTCAGCTTCAACTGGAACATAATTAACTACAATTTTGCAGCCTAGACTAGAAAGTTTCAGGGCAATGGCTCTACCCATGCCACGAGAAGCACCTGTTATCAGTGACACCCTATCTTGTAATTCCATATTCCCTCCGAATAAAATAATTGCATGTTAATAGTAACTATAGTATAAGTATTATTTGTTGAACTTCTTGAGCACCAGACAACAATTTTCTCCACCGAGTCCAAAACTGTTTGTCAAACAGACATTTACCTGAGCCTGGCGCGCTACATTGGGAACATAATCCAGGTCGCATTCAGGATCAGGGGTATCGTAGTTTATCGTGGGGTGAATTATTCCCTTAGCCATAATCAGTACGCAGACAATGGCTTCTATCGCACCAGCAGCAGTTACTATGTGGCCAATCATGGACTTAGTAGAGCTTATAGGAATTTTATATGCGTAATCGCCGAAGGCCATTTTTGTAGCTTTGGTTTCATTAGAGTCATTCAATTTAGTACTGGTGCCATGGGCATTAATGTAATCAATATCCTTGGGTTTCACTCCTGCGTAGTTCATAGCCACTTTCATTGCATAAGCTTCAGCGTCTGGTGCCGGAGCGGTTTGATCGTAAGCATCAAATGACCAGCCAGCACCACCTATCTCTGCCAGGATAGGAACTCCTCTTTTCTTTGCGTGTTTTTCGCTTTCCAGAATAACTATTCCTGCTCCTTCACCAAATATGAAGCCACTGCGATTTAAGTCAAAGGGACGGCAAGCCTTAGCAGGATCAGGTTCACGCGACAGTGCTCCCAGAATATCCAGGCCAGCAAGGCCAACAGGAGATAAGGCTGAATCAGCACCACCGGCTATCATCACATCGGCATAACCTAAACGAATAAAGTTGGCGGCAGTACCTATGGAGTCAGCACCTGTAGCGCAAAGGCTGTTGACGCTTGTATTAGGCCCCTTAGCTCCCAGGAACATGCCTATTTGCATTGAAACCGCACTGGGGCTTGATTTGGCAACAAATAAGGGCTCTACCCTTCTTGGACCTCGTTTTAGCAGCATTTCATTCTGTTTGACAATATAATCGCTCTCTACCATGCATCCAACACAAGCACCCACCCGTTCGGGTACCTCTTGCGACATGTTAAGCTTGGCGCATTTTATTGCTTCTTTAGCTGCAGCGATAGCAAAATGAACGGCTCTGGGGTTACGGTCAACGATCTTGAGATCCATGTGGTCTGCTGGGTCGAAGCCTTTTACCTCTGCGTCGACTTTTACATAGAATTTACTGGCGTCAAAACGTGTAATAAGACCTATACCTGATTTCCCAGCGACCAGCCCCTGCCAGAATTCTTCTATATTCAATCCTAGAGGATTAACGGTTCCTATACCAGTAACTACAACTCGTGGAATTCTCAATTCAGATAATCTCCTTCAGTAATCATCTTCATAGAAGTCTGTCGGATGACTTACTTCAATGAAGCAAACGGTGATATAGAAGTACCGCCATCAACGATAATGGTTTGTCCCCTTATCATCAGGGCATCATCGCTGCAAAGAAAAGAAACAACCTTGGCGACATCTTCGGGAAATACCATTCTACCCATCGGGGTAGCCTGGCGGTTGTCATCTATCATTCCTTCGTTTATATAGAATTTTAATGCTTCTGTTTCCACAGCAGAGGCAGCAACCGCATTAACACAAATGCCAGCGGGTGCCAGTTCTATGGCTAAATACCGGGTCAAGGCCTCAAGCGCAGCCTTAGATATACCGACGATGGCGTAAGAGGGCAATACAAATGATGAGCCCAAGCTGGAAATATTAACGATTTTAGCATCTCTGCCTTTCATCAATACGGCTGCTTTCTGCGAGCAAAGCAAAGCTGCCTTGGCATTGATATTCATCGTCCAATCCCAGGCT
>JAUVYX010000027.1 GCA_030602865.1 Dehalococcoidia bacterium
TCATCCTGGCCTACCATTCTCTGGTGTAAAATTTCCTCCATGTGTACCAATTTATCTGTTTCAGCCTCGAGTATCTGGGAGCTGGGAATACCTGTCCACTCGGAGATAAGTTGAGCAACCTCTTTTTCATCAACCTTGCCGTCGATCTTTTTTTCCTGCTGCCATTGCATTTTTGCTTTATTGTATGCATGTTCTTTTTGGGCATATTCTGTTTTGAGTTCAGCCGCTTTCTGATAATCTTGTCTTTGTGAAGCCGCTTCTTCCTCGTCATGCAAGCGATTCATCTCAATGTCCAGCTTCTTAACCTCTTCAGGAGCACTTTCCATCTCAATGCGTAGCTTACTGGCTGCTTCATCGATGAGGTCGATAGCCTTGTCTGGTAGGAATCTATCGGAGATGTAACGCTGGCTTAGTTTAACAGCGGCCACCAATGCTGAATCATCTATTTTTACCTTATGATGAGATTCGTATCTGGGACGTAGTCCCCTCAACATTTCTACAGTTGTCTCTATACTGGGCTCCCCAATAAATACAGGCTGAAAGCGTCTGGCTAAAGCTACGTCTTTTTCGATATGTTTTCGATATTCGTCAAGGGTGGTAGCTCCAATACATTGTAGCTCGCCGCGCGCCAGTGCTGGTTTTAGCATATTGCTGGCGTCAATGGCTCCCTCTGCAGCTCCGGCTCCTACCACAGTGTGAAGTTCGTCGATAAACAGGATAATTTCTCCACTTGAGTGGCGAATTTCCTCCAGAACTGCCTTTAGCCTTTCCTCAAACTCTCCGCGGAATTTACTTCCTGCTACCAGCGCACCCATATCCATAGCAACTACCCTTTTATTTTTGAGTGAGTCAGGAGCATCTTCGGCGGCAATCTTCTGAGCTAACCCCTCTGCGACAGCTGTTTTACCAACGCCGGCTTCCCCTATTAGTATAGGGTTGTTTTTGGTGCGGCGTGACAGGATTTGTATTACCCGCTTGACTTCTTGTTCTCTACCAATGACTGGGTCAAGTTTACCTTGACGAGCTAATTCAGTCAGGTCATGGCCATATTTCTCCAGTGACCGATATTTGCTTTCTGCCTGACGGTCTGTAACACGATGGACGCCACGAATTTTACGCAGTGCCTGGTAAATTTTTTCCTGGTTTATATTGAAGTCGAGCAGGACTTTATATGATTCTCCTTTGCCTTCGTTGGCTATAGCGATAAATAGGTGCTCGGTGCTAATGAGTTCGTCTTTAAACCTATCGGCCTCCTGTCGAGCATTTTCTAGCAGTTGTGGTATTCGTTGCGTTGCAAAGATTTGATTTCCTTCATAAGCTACTGTAGGAAAAGAATTCAGGATTTCTCCTACGCGATTTCTTATTGTGTCAATATTCAGACCCAACTCTTGTAATATATCCTTGCTGACACCCTTCTCTTGTTCCAGCAACGCCATTAGAATATGTTCGATGTCCCACTGGTTGTGGTGATAGCGCCGAACTAATTCCTGTGATGCTGATAAGATTTGCTGAGCCTGTTCGGTGAATTTCTCCGGTGTTATATTGCCTATTCCTTTCTCCATTCTGTATTATTTCTCCCTCCACTCTATATCTAATTCTCCATCTACTTCTATACCCATAAGTCGCACGATCTCTCTTTCTCGTTGTTCTAACTGATGTTGTAATTCGTCCATTCGCTGCATAAGATGCAAGGCGACTTCTACTCCAGCTGGATTAACTCCCAAATCACACATCAATGTTTTAATATAGCGCAAGTGGTCTATGTCATCCTGGGAATAAAGGCGTATATTGCCGCTTGAACGTCTCGGCTGTATTAACTGAAGCTTCTCAAAATAACGTAGCACATGAGCCTCCGTCCCTAATATCCTTGCTGCTATACTTATAACGTATCGTGGCTCTGAATTTGGATTCATTACATTAACCTCACTTTATGCTGGCCTAAGAGCTCGTAGTCGCTCGAATAGTTGTTTCTCTTCCTTTGTTAAGTCTGTTGGCAGGATTACCTTAATTTTGGCGAATAGATTGCCATGTTTAGCTGCACCTAAGTGGGGCATACCCTTTCCTGCTAAACGGAAAACCTTGCCGTTTTGAGTACCTTGGGGGATTTTCAGCACCATGTTTCCGTCCAAGCTTGGCACCTCCACTTCACCACCAAGGACAGCAACGGTTAAAGGTAGGGATATTTCGGTATAAAGATCATTGCCCTTGCGCTCGAAAAAGCGATGGGGTTGAATCTTAACTGTCAGATAAAGATCGCCTTTCGTTCCTCCTGAATGGCTATCTTGGCCCTTCTCTGCTATACGGATTTTCGAGCCATCTTTAACCCCAGGAGGTATTTTAACCTCCAGACGCTTAAGACTATCAATTTTTCCTGAACCATGACAGATGCTGCAAGTTCGCTTACCCACTCTACCAGTACCGTCGCAAGCTGTACATAATGCAAGCTCCTGTAGTTGGATTGTACGTGTCTTCCCTCGGTATGCTTCTTCCAGAGTCAACTCAATAGGAGAATATATATCTTGGCCGCGTTGAGGCGGAACTGCTGTCCTGAAACCTGTATTCAGATTGCCAAATAGGTCACTGAAAATATCACCAAAGTTGTTGAATTGGTATGCTCTTTGCCTGTTTCCAAACGTCCGTCCAGTATGCTCCTTTTCTGCTTTGGCAAACTGGTCAGCGTATTGCCATTGGTCACCATAGCGATCATATTTTTGGCGTTTATCAGTATTGGAGAGGACCTCGTAGGCTTCGTTTATTATTTTGAATTTATCTTCTGATGACTTATCACCAGGGTTAATATCAGGATGGTGCTTACGTGCTAAGCGCCGATACGCCTGTTTAATTTCCTTCGCCGTGGCGCTCTTATCTATACTTAATATCTTGTAATAGTCTTTTGCTGCCATAGTTAATATAACCTTATGTATATATTTACCATTATTGTAAATGTTTTAATATTAGTTGTCAAGATATTGATTAAATATTTACATACTATTATAGCAAACTTAATTAATAGTTTAACTATGTTTACTATATGCATTAACTCATAAGTGGAGCTTAATAAACTAGAATGAAAGTTAAATATGAGCATGATTATACGTGAACCATTTTCAGAACTGATGAGCCTGAGCCAGGCAATGGATAGACTGTTCGAAGGCAGTGTTGTAAGACCATCTCACTTTCTGCCTGCTTTTCCGGAGAAGTTGATACCCTCGGTAGATATTTACCATGACCAGGATAAACTAATTGTAATGACAACTCTGCCGGGACTAAAATCAGAGGATGTCAGTATTGATATTAGCAATGAGCTCCACTACTGAGTTCTAATAACTCAATGAGCTGGTTTAGTATCCTGGCAGTAACCCCCCAGATGATATGCTCTTTGTAATGATAATAATAGCTGAAGGGGCATTGTTTATCTGAGTTTGGATATAACTGCTGGATATGGATTTCATTCGTTAACTCTGATATTGGAATAGAAAAAATCTGTTTTATCTCATTATGATTAGGCTTGAATGAGTAGGGGTAAGGGATAAGAGCAACAAATGGAGAGATAATATATCTGCTGGTAATCGTTGAACTATCATCCAGTTCTCCTAGAACTTCCACATCTTTGGCTGTTAATCCTATCTCTTCTTCAGTTTCTCTCAGGGCTGTCTGGAGAAGGGTAACATCACTAGACTGGTAACGGCCACCAGGAAAGCAGATTTGCCCTTTATGGTGAATTACTTGTTCACTTCTTTGGGTAAACAGGATATGGATATGGCCTTCTTTATAGAATAAGGGTATAAGTACTGCAGCGGACTTTAGATTCGTATTGGTAGTCGTTCTCTTATGATAGCATCGGAAGATTTCTTTGAGTTCTTGGTTCATTGATACGGTAATTGTAACATCTCAGGAGATAATAAATTATTGGCGTGGGCATTGCTTTAACGATGTCCACGTATAAAAGTTGTCAACATTGAGCTATGAGGATTATAATTATCTGTTTGGGGGTTAAGTGACTATGGCTATTAATAGAGATTATTATGAAGTGTTGGGAGTTTCCCGAAGTGCCAATGAGAATGATATTAAAAAGGCGTTTCGCAAGCTAGCCTTTCAGTATCATCCTGATCATAACAGTGATTCAGGGGCAGCGGTGAAATTTAAGGAGATAAGCGAGGCTTATCAGGTTCTTTCTGATTCCGAGAAGAGGGATACATACAACCGTTATGGGCGGATAGATGTGGGAGGGATGGAAGGGTTCTCTGGGTTTGGAGACCTGGGAGAGATCTTTGAATCTTTCTTTGGTGGTTTTGCAGGGACTTCGTTTGGGGGAGCTAGGAGTCGTGCTCCACAGAGAGGTGACAACCTGCAAGCTTCCTTAACCATTTCTTTTGAAGAAGCAGCTTTTGGTTGCAGAAAAGAAGTTGAAGTACAACGTATTGAGTTGTGTTCTTCATGTCATGGCAGCGGTAGTCAGGAAGGAAAAAAGCCAGAAAAATGTTCCGACTGCCAGGGTACCGGGCAGGTAAGAAAGGTGCAGCAGAGTATTTTTGGTCGTTTCAGTCACGTTTCTGCTTGCCCAAGATGTAAAGGTAATGGCAGCATAATAACTGATCCTTGTTCTAAGTGTCATGGTCAGGGAAGGATAAGGGTAAGAAGTAAGCTTGAAATAGGTATTCCTGCAGGGGTGGATGACGGGTACCAGATGAAGGTTGAAAGAGAAGGAGATGTTGGCTTATTTGGAGGTGGTACTGGGTCTCTTTATGTGAATTTCTCGGTAAAACCACACAAACTGTTCAGGAGAGATGGGGCAGATATACTTTGTGAAGTAGCTATTAATTTCGCTCAAGCTGCCTTGGGCGATGAGATAGCAATACCTTCTTTGGATGGCAAGCAAACACTGAAAATACCTGCAGGTACTCAAAGTGGGAAGATATTCCGTATTAAAGGGAAGGGAGTGTCTCAGGTCAATGGTAGAGGAAAAGGGGATCAGTTTGTTAGAGTCTTGGTAGTTACTCCTGGGCATTTGGATAAACAGCAACGACAACTATTCCAAGAGCTGGCTGAGAAATTGCCTGAGGGTCAACTGCCTTAGGTTCTTCTGCTTAGATTGCTAGCGATTTATTGTTAGCTTACTGAAATCAGCCAGTGCTTCCTTAGCTGGCAAGTTTTCAAAGAGGACCTGGTAAATATAATTGATGATAGGTGTTTTTAGATTCAATTTAGGGATTAATTTATGAATTGCCATGGCTGTGTAGACTCCTTCAGCCACCTGTGACATAGAATCGGTTATTTCCTTGAGGGAATGCCCCTTAGCTAATTCGAATCCAACATGGTGATTTCGACTTAGATTGCTAACGCAGGTAGCTACAAAATCACCTAATCCCGCCAGTCCATAGAGGGTTTCAACTTTAGCACCCAGGGCTGTTCCCAGGGAGATAACCTCATCCCAGGTCCAGGTTACAAATGCTGCTTTGGCATTATCTCCCAGCCCTAAGCCGTCTATCATGCCTGCCCCCAAAGCGACAATGTTTTTTAAAGCCCCTCCTAGCTCCACACCAGTGATATCGCTGGTTGGAAACAGGAGAAATTTGGGTGAACTTATCAGGTCTCTTACTCTCTCAGCAATTGCTATGTCCTCTGATGCGATCATGGCTGCAGCAGGGAAGCCTTGGGCAACTTCTTTGGCTAAATTGGGCCCGGAGAGCGCACAAACCTGTTTCCCAATCGCTGGAGTAATCTCATCAACTATTACTTGAGACATTCTCTTACCACTGTTTATTTCCAGTCCCTTGGCGGCACTGATTAGCAGCATAGACGGTTCCAGGTATTTGCTTGCAAGGAAAACATTCCGCCTTAAGCTCTGTGAAGGTACTACCCAGAGAACCAAAGTAGCTCCACAAAGAGCCTCTTTAATATCACTGGTGGCATAATAACAGAGACCCCTCTCATTTACCTCTCTCGCTTTAGCTGGATTGCGTGTCCATAGATTTACTTTAAGTCTATTGCTGGCCAGCAGTGAAGCTAGAGTGTTTCCCCATGAAGTATTACCAATAATGGTTGCTTTGAACATAGTTTATGGTGATATTCTACCATAAACGGCGTTCTGTGCCTTGTCGTAAGCGCCTGATGTTGTCTCGGTGTTGATAGATAATTAACAGAACAATCAAAGAACTATAAAGGAAGTAGATTAGAGGGTTGCCATAAATGGTTGTCAACAGCAATATTACGCACCAGCTGGTGATAGCCCCAAAAATAGAACCAGCGGACATATGTCTGGTGCGTAGTGCTAAAATGACCAGAACAGCGAGTCCACAGGCAGCAGCAAGTGGGACCATCCAGAACATAGTTCCGAAGTAGGCTGCTACTCCTCGGCCTCCTCTGAACTGTGCAAACAAAGGCCAGTTATGTCCTACTATTGCCGCTATACCAGCGATAACCTGGGCGACCTGCCAGTTAATAGAAATACTACCAATAACTATACTCTCATTGCCTATAATCGCCTGGGCTATCGCGACTGCCAAGCCAGCCTTTAATCCATCGATGATAAGAGTCAAAATACCAAATTTGGCTCCCGTGGTACGCATTACATTGGTACCACCGATTTTACCGCTTCCATACTGCCTTATGTCTATACCTTTCCTGAGTTTGCCTATTATTAGCCCGAAAGGAATAGAGCCGAGGAGGTATGCAACAACTACTACAATGGCCAATTTAAGAGTGATCATATTTTGGCTGCCTTTAGTTTTCGACTTTTTTTGTTACGAAACCTGATGAAGATGAGATTCAGTGGAGAACCAGGAAAAGAAAAAGCATTTCGAAGCTGCTTTTTCAGGTATCTCTGGTAAGAAGTGTATGCTAGTTCTGGATTGTTTACCTCAAGCACGAAGGTAGGAGGATTGGTCTTATCTTGATGTGCCTTGAAGATATGCAGTTGCCTTACACCTACATGCTGAGGAGGATGGCTTTCGAAAGCTTGTTTAATTACCATATCAACATCTGAGTCCGCTTGAAGTTTTTGCCTTCCCTTCCATACCTGATACGCTGTTGGGAAGATCTTACTTGTTTTAAGCTTTTGCTTAGCGGAGATGTAGAGAATAGGCACATAAGACATATAGCTGATGCGTTTTTCCATATATGATTTGAATTGCTGCCGTTGATTTAGGGAAATTAAATCCCATTTGTTTACTATCAGCACCATGCTTTTACCCGCTTCTGTGATGTAATCAGCTATATGCATGTCATTAACAGTGATAAACTCGGTGGCGTCAATTAATAGCATGGCGATATCTCCACGGTTGATCGCTTGTATGGTACGAATCAAGCTATAGAACTCAACTCCGCTGCTAATTCTGCTATGCCTCTTAATCCCGGCGGTGTCAATTAGCAATATTTTTTTATTATCCCAATTTACTATCACGTCGATAGCATCTCTAGTAGTTCCTGGGGCATCATGTACGATAGCTCTCTCTGTACCAAGAAGGGTATTTAATAATGTTGACTTGCCTACATTGGGTCGTCCTACTATTGCCAGTCTAACATCTGCCTGCTGGGTAGGGCTGCTGGTAGTGGCTGGAAATAGAGCCGTAACGGCCTCCATGAGGTCGTCTATTCCCAGGTTATGGTAGGCACTGATGGCTATAGGAAGGCCAATACCTAGACGCAGAAAATCTCCTGTCTGATATGATTGATTAATTGAGTCTACTTTATTGACTGCTAGAACCACTGGCTTGTTACTGCTGCGGAGCACATCTGCCACATCTTCGTCAGAGGGGATTACTCCATCTTTGGCATCCACTATAAATATGACAGCATCTGCCTGAGTTATAGCTAATTCTACCTGCAGTTGAACTTTTCCCTCGAGCGTTGATTTTGGTTTAGTTTGCCATCCACCTGTATCGATTAAAGTGAGTTCTTGTCCTTGCCACGAAATAGATGCCAGGACACGATCACGGGTAATGCGCTCCGAGTCGACAACCACAGCCAGGCGCTTACCAGCTAATCTGTTAAGTAATGTAGATTTGCCGACGTTTGTTCTCCCTACAATAGCAATTATCGGATTTGTCATATGGCTGCTGCTTTCGGATTGTCTGGCAGTAGTAATCTGACGAGCACTGCCTTTTGTGCATAGAGTCTATTCTCTGCTTGGTCGAAGACGACTGAGTGTCGGCTTTCTAACATCTCTACAGAGATCTCCTCCCCATGGCGAGCAGGGAGTGGGTGCATAAATAAGGCGCTTTCATTAGCTATAGATAACAGTTCTTCATTTACCTGGTATTTGGCAAACGCCAACCGGCGCTTTTCGGCCTCATTTTCCTGTCCCATGCTCACCCATACGTCTGAGTAGACTATATCGGCACCCCGAACTGCTTGAATTGGGTCTTCTGTCAGGGTAATTTTACTTCCGCTTACGGCGGCAAATTTCTG
>JAUVYX010000066.1 GCA_030602865.1 Dehalococcoidia bacterium
CTAATATGTTCTCCTTTGAAATGACAGGCCCAATTATAGTAACCATTATCCTGGCTATAGTTTTAGCCATCTTTGTCATCATTGCTATTGTAAAGGGGCAAAGGCGAAAACTTAGCGCAGGTGTTGAGGATATGATTGGGAAAGTAGCCACAACACATACAGCACTTAATCCTGCAGGTACAGTTTTTGCTGCAGGTGAGCTTTGGAATGCCCTTACTGAAGATAACCACATTGATGCTGGTACTGAGGTAATCATAACTGAAGTTATTGGCCTGAAGTTACAGGTTTCAAAAATATCTAAGAAGGAGGAGAAAGTTTAAAATGGAATCTAATCTATTTCTCTATGGAATCATTGTCCTGGCAATAATAATGCTTCTTTCGCAAGCTCTTAAAGTTGTCCAGGAATATGAAAGAGGAGGTGTTTTCCGTCTTGGTAGATTTGTTGGGATACGTGGGCCAGGCCTCATCTTTCTGATACCTTTTATTGAACGAATGCGCAAGGTTGATATTCGGGTGATAACGATGGATGTGCCACAGCAAGAATGCATGACTTTGGACAATGTTACTGTTACAGTCGATGCAGTGGTTTACTTTCGTGTTATTGACGCTGCCGCTGCTATCCTCAAGGTAAATAATTATATCAAAGCCACACATCTACTGGCCCAGACTACTTTACGTAATGTCGTTGGCCAAAATCCGTTGGATGACTTACTATCTCAGCGAGAGAAACTTAATGAAAATATGCAGAAAGTTGTGGATGAAGGTACCGATCCCTGGGGAATAAAAGTAAGCATGGTGGAGACCAAAGAAGTACAGCTACCCGAATCAATGCAGCGAGCCATGGCAGCTCAGGCTGAAGCGGAAAGGGATAGAAGAGCTAAAGTGGTACATGCTGAAGGTGAATACCAGGCCGCACAAAAGCTGGCTGATGCTGCAAAAATCATGGCTTCTGAGCCAGCTGCATTACAACTTCGCTACCTGCAAACATTGGGTGCTATTAGTAACGAGAGAAGTAGTACTATAATATTCCCATTGCCAATGGAATTTTTTAACGCATTTTCAATGAATAAATAATACTGATAAGAAATAAACAATTAACTTAAAAGTGCCTGCTCACTTAGAGAGCAGGCACTTTTATTTGTTTGCTTTTGTTATTATCAAATGTCTTTAAGGCAAGCAGGTTCCAATTATTTCGCGCAGAGACTTTCTATTGTTGCCTATCATGAACTCTTTAATCCCCTCCAGTATGTTTATAGTGGCATGTGGATCAATCAAATTTGCAGTGCCCACTTGTACTGCACTGGCACCACAAGCGAGAAATTCCAGAGCGTCCATAGCACAGGTAATTCCACCACAGCCTATCACCGGAATGTGTACCGCTTTAGCAACTTCATATACCATATAAAGTGCTACAGGCTTGATAGCAGGTCCTGAAAGACCACCACTAATGTTCCCCAAACATGGCCTCTGTTTTTTCAGATCAATCGCCATACCTCTAAGAGTATTAATTAGAGATATAGCATCAGCTCCTGCATCCTCTACAGCAACAGCGATATCTGTTATGTTAGTTACGTTAGGCCCCAGTTTCACCACGATTGGAAGACTGGTAACATTTTTAACTGCCTTCGTTAATTTAGCTACTATCCTTAAATCTGCCCCAAACAACATTCCCCCTGCTGTAATATTCGGGCAACTAACATTTAGTTCAATTCCACTTATACCGATAACCCCTTCCAGTTTTTTTACTACATTTATGTATTCATCAATGGTTTGACCAGCCACATTTACAATGACCGGCACCCGCCACTTTGCCCATACAGGTGCTTTGTCTTTTATAATTGCGTCTACACCAACATTCTCCAATCCTATAGAATTGAGCAACCCGCCGACAGTTTCTATTATGCGTGGTTGAGAGTTCCCGTCTCTTGGCATAAGGGTCGTGCCTTTACAAATGATAGCCCCCAAACGCTCTATATCGACAAGGTCGATATATTCTATGCCGTAACCAAAGGTGCCAGAGGCTGTTATCACAGGATTATTTAGAATTAATCCTTGTGGATGAGACGGAGCAAGTTGTACTGTGCAATCCAGATAATCATAATTCATAATTCAATTATACACTGCTAAAGACCTAAATTGATGTTGTGTTTTATAACATTTGACATGTTAAAATTCAAACCATGCGAGAGACGAGCTATCACATTCGACCAATGATAGAATCTGATATTACTGAAATATCAGAGATTGATAAAGAAGCTTTCCCTGGCGAGTCGATGTTTCGCCCCTTCTCATCCTATAAAGCTGAATTTCACAACTCGTCAGTCCATTATTCAGTTGCTTGTACTAATGAAACAGTGAAGTTGAGAACAAAAGAGATTAAAACAGGGAAAATATCATGGTTTAACCATCTATGGCGACATCGAAAAATGGAATCTTCAGAACTGCCACCGACTGACTCTTTTACAGAAGAGCGCCTAATTGGCTTTGTTGGCCTATGGATTATGTTGCATGAGGCGCATATTACTGCTATTGCTACAAGGAATAATTACCGTTGCCGAGGAATAGGTGAAGCATTACTTATATCTGCCATTGAAAGCTCTATCAGTTCAGGAGCCCAGATGATTACGCTGGAGGTACGTGTCTCCAATACGATAGCGCAGGCCCTCTATCTGAAATACGGCTTTCGCATCGTGGGAAAACGTATTAGATATTACTCAGATAATAATGAGGATGCTCTGTTAATGACCCTCGAACCCATCAACTCTGACAATTTTCAATCACATTTTCGCAGATTGAAAGAAAGCCTGTGATCATAACTATAAGCCTTGAGAAATTTAGTCAAAACAGCTGTTTGCTTTATCTATATCTGTTCCTGAAGAACTTCGGATACATTGTGCTAGATATTGATTAAGTAACTCCAGGGCTGCTTCTGTTACACTTTCTCTGTTTTCTTCACGGTTACCTGATAGCACAATTTTTTTACATATATTCTTGTATTTAGAAGATAACCCGATATAAAACAATCCGATGGGCTGGTTATTACCACTTCCCGTAGGGCCAGCGACGCCTGTATCAGAAATGCAAATATCTACGTTTAATAATATCCTTGCACCCTGGGCCATCTCTATAGCCGTTTCCTGAGAGACGGCTCCATGTTTTTCTATTGTCGCTCTTTTTACACCCAAAACATTGATTTTTATCTCATTGCTATAAGCTTTTAGAGCACCTTTGAAGTAAAAAGAACTACCCGGCACACTGGTCAATTTAGCAGCTATTTTACCTCCGGTTGCTGACTCAGAGGTAGCAATGGTTAACGATTTCCCTGTTTTATTATGGTATTCGGCAACTAATTTGGCTGTCTGAATTTCTTGTTTTATCATGTGTCATCTATATAAATATATGCACTGATTTCATAAATTACACTGTGTTATATATGATCCAGTAAATGAAAAGAGAAACTTTCTGGCAACGACATATTTTCCCGAAGGGTTGCCCCTTAAGTATCGTCTGCGCTGGAGCGTTTCACTTCCGTGTTCGGGACGGGAACGGGTGGGTCCACTCCGCTAGAGTCACCAAAAAATTTCTCGTGCAATTATTATAATATATAACCAATGAATATTCAACTAACGCCGATAACTATAGATACTACTGCGCCACAATATTATATTGGTTGCAGCGGTTGGCACTATGATCATTGGCGTAGTCTTTATTATCCCGCAGGATTGCCGAAATCAGAATGGCTTCTATTTTATGCTAAACAATTCAATACAGTAGAGCTGAATAGCAGTTTTTACCAACTGCCTTCAGAGAAAACATTTAAAAGATGGCGAGAATCAACGCCGGACAGTTTCGTATTCGCTGTTAAGGTAAGCCGCTTTATTACTCATATAAAAAAACTCAGGAAATCTGAGCTTGCTCTAGAAACTTTCCTTTCTCGAGTATCTATTTTACAAAATAAGTTGGGGCCTCTTCTATATCAATTACCACCCAGTATGAAACGAAACGACGAAATGCTTTGCGAGTTCCTTGCTTTATTGCCTAGTTGCTATCGCCATGTGTTTGAGTTTCGTCATGAATCATGGCTCAATTCATCAGTATTCAATATTTTACGCAGATATAATATCGGCCTGTGTGTTTTTAACATGCCTAATATTGATTGCCCCATGATAACTACCAGCGACTTTGCTTATATTCGTTTTCATGGTAGTCAAAAACTATATTCAAGCTGCTATTCAGATAAAGAACTTTCACAATGGTCACAGGATATTATTCAGCTGGGGAATAATGTCAAAGCTATCTATATATATTTTAACAATGATGCCGAAGCTTTTGCTATTAAAAATGCCCTGACCCTCAGGGATTATTTAGATCGGTAATAATAGTGTGGCAATAACCAGTTTTCTCTCCCCAATATAGTCGTTAATTATTAGAACATCCATATGAGAAGAAGAAAGTTTAGTACAGAGAAGCCTACCAGTATTCTTTCAACTTTTTAGCTAAGACCAAATTCATGCAGTCTATTTTTCCGATCTCTTCAACCGAAGCCTCTTTCATAGCTTGAACTGAACCGAACTTTTTAAGCAACGATTTCCTTCTTTTTGGTCCGATGCCAGGAATATCTTCCAAGATAGAGCTAATACCTTTTTTCCTCCTTAGCTTACGGTGATAATTTATTGCGAATCGATGTGCTTCATCTCTTGCTGATTGAAGAATATGGATAGCAGGAGAATCTTTTGAAATATCAATTGGGGAACTCCTGTCTGGTATAAAAACGTCTTCGTTTTCTTTTGCCAAACTTGCCACCGGAATCGAGACCCTTAGCTCTCTTATTATTCCTAACGCTGCATTAAGTTGCCCTTTACCTCCATCTATGAGGATTAGAGATGGCAACCTGGCCCATCCTGTCTTAGGCAAGATATAATGACTACTATCTTTTAGATTGTCTATGCGTTTTTGCCTTTTATCCATTAAATATCCATCATCCAATTGCATGCCTTTAACAAGGCGTCGCTTTAAGACCTCCTGAATCATGGCATAATCATTAGGCCCAGTTGTTGTTTTTATTCGGAATCGGCGATATTGAGTTGGTTCAGGTAAGCCATTCTCCAGTACAACCATGCTGCCAACAGCATATGTACCCTGAGTATTGGAAATATCATAACACTCTATCCTCATTGGAATTTCTGGCAGATTGAGCCTATTCTGCAATTCCTGTAATCCTGACTGTATTTTCTCTTGTTTTGATTGTTTTCCTCTGGTTTGTAGTAGCCCATTGTCAGCATTCCTCGCTACCATATTAACCAGTTGCTTCTTTGTGCCCCTTCGTGGAACCTGAATTCGTACTTTGTCACCTTTGCACTGTATAAGCCAATCAATAAGCACAGTCTTTTCAGTTACGTGATGTTGCAGTAACAGCATCGGTGGTATGTATGAAGCATTGGAATAATACTGCTTAATAAAATCTGTAATAATTTCGCTGGGGCTGTCACCACAAATGCCTTCCATGATAAAGTGATCATGCCCGATAAGTTTATTGTTGCGAATGAAGAATATTTCTACATAAACTCGTTCCATATTTTGTGCAAAGGCAATGACATCTTGTTCACCATTTAGTTCGATTGCAATTTTTTGTCCTTCTATGACTCTCTGTACTGCTTGAATTTGATCGCGGATTGAAGCGGCTTTTTCAAATTCTAATTTTTCTGTAGCAGTGCTTAACTTATGATATAGCCCTTTCAGCACAAGGTCTTGTTTTCCCTCTAAAAATAGAACAACCTGCTTTATCATTTCCT
>JAUVYX010000043.1 GCA_030602865.1 Dehalococcoidia bacterium
AAGTATTTTCCAGAGGCGTGGGTATGAAACAAGGGCGCTGTGTCTTTTACAAATACTTGTAAAGGTGATTGGCGCCCTTACTACTCTATAAATGTCAGGAAATGCAAATACTATTGTTAGGTGATGGAAATAGGGATAGTAAAAAGTATAAGACAGAACCACAAATGAATTAGCTGAGTTTCGTTAAGGAATTGTTGATTTATAAACATCAGCCACCTGCGAAGGCCAGGGGAGATGTAATTGGTGAGTATAAAATCAATACGGATGTAGAAAAGCAGAGGTATTTAGGAAATATTTATTACTCGACGAGGCTTATATGATTAAGATAATGCTGAAGGGATTAAAAGCAAGAATTGCGATAATAGCTATCCTTTTAGGGATCGCCTGCTTATCCACCTACTATTTTCATGTGGTACTTGGAATTGGCACTGTTTTCACCCACTTCTTTTATATCCCAATAATCCTGGCAGCTCTCTGGTGGAAGAGAAAGGGTTTATTTGTAGCTATATTCTTAGTGGCAGTCCTCATTCTTAGTCACATTTTTAATAGACCAGATGTGTTGACGCATAATGATTTATTCCGAGCTCTTATGCTTATGGCCGTTGCCCTTACAGCTGTAATGTTAAGTGAGCGGATTGCGAAGATAGAGAAGTCACTGCGCCAGACAGGGGAATATAACCGTCACCTGATTGAAAGCTCTCCTGATTTTCAGATGACTCTTGATAAAGACGGCAAAATCATGGATGTGAATAAGGCATTTGAGGAGGTATTTGGCAAGAGTCATAAAGATATGGTTGGCACGTATATTTACGAATATCTACCGAAGGAGCCGATTGAGAAAGTCATTGCTGAGATATTTGAAAAGAAAAAGGTGAAGGATATTGAAATAACAGCAAATATGTCAGGAAAGGGAGATTTGATCTGCAACTTCTCCGGCACAGTATTTACCACACCTGAAGGAGAGTTAGGGATTTATACTACTGGCAGGGACATCACCGCGCGCAGGAAAATGGAAGACGAAGTGAAGAAATCCGTGGAGCAGTTGGAACAGGCGAATATTCACCTTAAAGAAATGGACAGACTTAAATCCATATTCCTTGCCAGCATGAGCCATGAGCTAAGGACACCACTGAACTCTATTATCGGCTTTACCGGCGTAATGCTGATGGGCATGGCCGGGGAAATAAACGGGGAACAGAGAATACAACTAAGCATGGTGAAGAACAGCGCCAACCATCTGCTGAGCTTGATTAACGACCTTCTGGACATATCCAAAATAGAGGCGGGCAAGATAGCACTATCGCTTGAGGAATTCGGTCTCGATAGTGTGTTGAGTGAGGTGGTTGAGTCCGTTTCTTCTAGGGTAAGTGTAAAGGGCCTGCAGTTTTCAATGGAAGTGCCCGGGGGCATCATGCTCTTCAGCGATAGGAGACGTATAAAGCAGATATTACTGAATCTGGTGAGCAATGCCGTCAAGTACACCGACTGGGGTAGTGTAAGCATTACAGCCAGAGTTTCAGGAGATAACAATCTGGAGATTCATGTTATTGATACAGGGATAGGGATAAAACAGGAAGATATGAACAAGCTCTTCCAGCCCTTTCAGCAGGTTGACCTATCCCTTACCAAGAAGAAAGAGGGGACCGGACTGGGTTTATACCTCACCAGAAAACTGGCAGATGTCCTGGGAGCCGATATCTCAGCAAAGAGCGAATATGGTAAGGGAAGCGAGTTCACCTGTATCATTCCGCTACGATATGAGGAGAAAACTTAAATGAATCCCGTTAGACCCCTATGGTATTACACATATGTCTTAATAAGCAAGACATATGGCAAATTTTATACAGGGGCTACTGCCGATCTCAAAAAAAGAGTGATAGAACATAATGATGGTTTAGTTACTTCAACAAAATATAAGCGTCCATTACAACTAATTTATTTCGAAGCTTGTTTAAGTAAGGACGATGCTTTTCGTAGAGAGATATACCTAAAATCAGGAATGGGTAAACGTTATCTTAGAAATCGTTTAAAAGGAGGTCTAACGGGATGAAGAGGATACTGGTAGTTGAGGACAATGAGACCAATCTCTATTTAATCAGATTTATGCTTGAGAAGGAAGGATATGGGGTCATCGAGGCCAGACAGGGAATTGCAGGAGTGGAACTGGCAATCAAAGAGAAGCCGGATTTGATAATCATGGATATTCAGCTCCCGGACATAAACGGGTTGGAGGCCACCAAAAGGATAAGAGCATCTGAGGCGGATGGTGATATTCCCATTGTTGCGCTAACTTCCTATGCTATGACTGGGGATAGGGAGATGGCTCTCGAGGCTGGTTGTACTGACTACATTGAAAAACCAATCAACCCGGAAACTTTCATCACGGAGATAGAGAAGTACCTGTGAATACTCCTGACTCTCTAGTAAGAAGGGTGTAGAAAGTGAAAATTATTGTCGTCGATGATAGGGAAGAGGGTCGTTACCTGGCGGAGACTATATTAAAGGGAAGCGGTTACGAAGTCGAAACAGCTAGTAATGGTATAGAAGCCCTGAAAAAACTCCGTGCCGAAGACTATGACATGATTGTCTCCGATGTTCTAATGCCAGTCATGGATGGGTTTCGGCTTTGCCGGGAGTGCAAGCTGGATGAGAAACTGAAGGATATCCCCTTTGTTTTCCACACGGCCACCTATAAGGATGAAATGGATGAAGATCTCTCCTCAAAGTTGGGAGCGGACAGGTTTATCCGAAAGCCTATTGAACCGGAGGAATTCATAAGAATCATTCAAGGCCTGTTCAGAGATATAGAAGAGGGTAAGATAGGACCTAAGATGCATGTTATGGAAGAAGAGGGAGAGGTCTTTAAGCTTTACAATGAGCGTCTGATAGCGAAGCTGGAGAAGAAGATGCTGGATATGGAAGCCGAAATTGCCCAGCGCAAACATGCAGAAATGAGGGCAGAACACCTGAACATGGTACTGCGTGCCATCCGCAACGTAAACCAGCTCATTATCAGGGAAAAGGATCGCAATAGCTTGCTTAAAGAGGCCTGTGATATCCTCGCCAGGTCACCTGTTTTTCACAATGCCTGGATTATTATACTGGATGAGGCTGGAAGACTTGTGACGTATGCTGAAGCTGGTTTTGGTGAAGATTTCCTTCCAATAGTTAAGCAGTTGAAGCGTGGCGGGTTCCCCGCTTGCTGTCAGCAGGCACTGAGGCAAGCAAATGTAATAGCAGTCGAAGAACTGTCCTCTATTTGTAGTGATTGCCCATTGGTAAAGAAATTCCACCAAAGGGGAGCACTGGCTGTCCGTTTAAAATGTGGAGAAAAACTCTATGGTGTATTTGTTACCTCTATCACCGCAGAGTATGTTAAAGATGAGGAAGTGCACTTCTTGCTTCAAGAAATTGCCGGAGACATTGCCCTCGCCTTGTATGGCATTGAATTAGAAGAGAAGCGTAAGCAGGCGGAGGAGGAACTGAGGATCAGGGCGGAGATGCTGGATAGTGCCAGGGACGCAATAATGCTGCATGATTTCGATGGAAACTATGTGTATGCTAACAGGACTGCCCTGGATGAACGGGGATACACATGGGAGGAGTTCATGAAATTGAGCACATGGGATCTTGTGGCTCCTGAATATACTGAAGAAATGGAGAAGTGGTGGCGGGAGGTAAAGGAAAAAGGGTATGCCATGTGGGAAGTGCAGGTACTTCGCAAGGATGGGTCGATAATACCAATTGAGACTATGGCTACGCTGGTCATGTTTGATGGTAAAGAGTATATACTCATTGTAGCAAGGGATGTCACCGAGCGGAAAAAGGCGGAGGAAGAGCTGAAGCTACGGGCAGAGATGCTGGACCAGGCAACGGATGGAATGATGCTGCATGACTTTGATGGGAATTTCATATATGCAAATGAGACAACCCTGAAGGAGAGGGGATACACCCTGGAAGAATTTCTGAAGATGAATGTTCGGGATATAGTGGCTGAGCCTGATACTGGGAAAGTTGAGAAATGGTGGCAGGAGATAAGGGAAAAAGGATACCGTCACAGTGAGTTCAGTATTCGCCGCAAAGATGGGATACTGGTGCCAATGGATGCGATGGGTACAACGATTAAATCTGGGGGTAAAAAGTACATACTCAGTGTCACGAGGAATAGCACCGAGCAGAAAAAAGCTGAGGAAGAGCTGAAGCTACGGGCAGAGATACTGGACCAAGCCAGGGATGGAATGATGCTGCATGATCTTAACGGCAATTTCATATATGCAAACGATGCGGCTCTGGAGGAGAGGGGATATGGCAGGGAGGAGTTCATGCAGATGAATGTACGGGACATTGTAGGCACCCGATTATTTGATGAGCTAAGCAAAAGGTGGAGGGGGCTCAAGGGAAAGGGGCATAAAGTGCGTGAATACGAAGTTCGCTGCAAGGATGGGACACTGATACCGATAGAGTCAAACATCACAAAGGTTAACTATAAAGGACAGGAATATATTCTTGGTATAACGCGCAACATCACCGAGCGCAAGAAGGCAGAGGCGGAGAGGGTTGAGCTTGAGCGAAAAGCGCAGGTAGCCAGTCGGCTGGCGTCGGTGGGAGAGATGGCATCGGGTATAGCCCACGAGATAAATAATCCGCTGACTGGGGTGGTGGGCTTTGCGCACTTGCTGGTAGGCAGGGAAGACCTGCCTGAGGAAGTCAGGGAACAATTAAAGATAATCCATGAGGGTGGCCAGCGGGTGTCCAATATAATCCAGGGCTTACTCTCCTTCGCGCGGCAGAGCAAGCCGAAGAGAACATATGTTGATATCAACGAAGTTATAGAGGGGACCATACGACTGCGGCAGTATAGGCTTGAGACCAGCAATATAGAAGTAATCAAACGGTTTGACCCTGAGCTGCCATGGACCATGGCCGATGCGGGTCAGTTGCAGCAGGTATTCATAAACCTGGTGGTGAACGCCGAGCAGGAGATGGTCAAGGCACATGGGAAGGGCAGGCTGGAGGTCAGGACAGAGCTTGCCGGTGACAGGATACGCATATCGTTCAAGGATGATGGTCCCGGGATAGCGAAGGAGAACATAGAGAGGATATTCGACCCGTTTTTCACCACCAAGGAGGTAGGAAAGGGGACAGGGTTGGGGCTGAGCCTGTCGCATGGGATTATTGCAGAGCATGGAGGACAACTCTATGCAAAGAGCAAGTTAGGGAAGGGAGCCAGCTTCGTGGTAGAGCTGCCGCTGCTGGCAGAGGAGAAGCAGGTTGAGGAAGTAGATGCTGGAGCTGAAGCTGAGGAAGTGATAAAGGGAAGGGTACTGGTGGTGGATGATGAGGAGGTAGTGAGGCAGTACCTGGACAGTGTATTGAGTAAGATGGGTCATAGAGTGGAGCTGGTGGCAGATGGGGAGGAAGCGTTGGAGAGGATGAAAGCTACCAGGTACAATCTTATTTTGACGGACATAAGGATGCCTGGAATGGATGGCAGGGAGTTCTACCGCAGGGTCAGGGAGATAGCACTGTCACTTGCCGAGCGGGTGGTGTTCATCACCGGAGATGTTATGGATGGAGAGACACGTGATTTTATACTGAAAACAAGAGCTCTGTATGTAACCAAGCCTTTTGATGTGGGTCGGTTACGCTGGGTAGTGAACAAGGTGATTGGTGTCTCAGGAACTTAGCTGCCCATTCTCTTTGGATGACACGTGTAGGTACAGTATCTTCACGAGATATGTAGTGTATTGCAGGTGAGAGACAGAAAACCTCAGAGTCACCGCTATCACACATAGTTAGACAGCTCCTTGTATTTTAACCAGAGAATAGTTGTAATTGCAGTCCTGGTGTTATAATCAATGCCTTTGAAAGGAGGCTATAGTGATTGATACTATGGAACGATTTGTTTCCATCGTTAAATGTGTGAGGACCGATGATTCAGACAGCGTTCGTGAGGCGACACTGGAATCACTTAATCTGATTGGGGGACTGGAATCGCTGGTTTCCCCGGGAGACACTGTACTGCTGAAACCCAATGTGCTCTGTCCTTTTGATTACAGAACAGGCGCCGTAACCAATCCTTACCTGGTGAGGGCGATGTGCCGCCTGGCACGGGCCGCGGGTGCTAAAAGGCTCATCATAGCAGAGAGCGCGGCCGTGGGATTCGATGATACCATGGAGGCATTTGCTAAAAGTGGAATTACAGAGGTTGCCAGGGAAGAAAGGGCGGAACTGGTAGACTTGCTTGCCGTTGACACCATCTGCATGGGAATACCCAATGGCCTGGTTTTCAGGAGGCTGCAACTTCCGGAGATACTTATGCAGGCCGATGTGTTGATTAACCTGCCGGTGATGAAGACGCACGATGTTTTCCCGGCAACGCTGGGTCTAAAGAATATGAAAGGTGTGCTACGGCAAAAAGATAAGAAAAGATTTCACCGCTGGGGACTGGCTCAAGCCATCGTTGATTTAAACAAACTGGTGTTGCCACAGCTTACGGTCATTGATGGCACGGTGGCGATGGAAGGCATCGGACCTGTATATGGCACACCTGTTAATCTCGGGATTATAGTCTCTTCCTTTGACACTGTTGCCGCTGACGCTGTAGCTGCTACCGTGATGGGCATTGACCCCATGGAAATTGAATATATAAAACTTGCCGCGGAGCAGGGCCTGGGATGCGCGGATATGTCCCAAATCAAGGTGAAGGGCTCCTCAATAAACGATGTTAAAAAGGAGTTTAAGACCACACAGGTTGACTTCAATTCATACCGGGAGCAGGGTATCATAATTCACGAATCAGGTGCCTGCAGTGGTTGCCGGCATTTCATGGAAAGCCTGCTAACCTTTCACCTGAAAGAGAACGTGGATTTGCTGAAGGGATATACGATAGTATTCGGACAGACTGCCACGCCTCCGGAGAAGATTGAAGGTGAACTCCTCTCTTTTGGTTCCTGCACCAGGCGATACAGGAACCAGGGAGGATATATCGCTGGCTGCCCTCCTCATTGTTCGGAGGTACTCGAGTACCTCAGGGCAAGAAAAGGATGAGCCTGAGGCGATATGAGGAATTAATCCAGGTGGATGTTCTTATCCAGGAGAAAGATACCCCTGGTATAAGATAATC
>JAUVYX010000059.1 GCA_030602865.1 Dehalococcoidia bacterium
CTCCGGTTTTTGCTGTCTTGCTCATCTTACCCAAATGGTACCCCTAACGATGAGCTGTTTCAATAATTCTGCCATGATTCGCTAGATAAAAAGCAGTCGTTCAGTGTACCCTCACTGTCATTTCTGCACAGATATTGTACCCTATCCCTTCACAGAGAGGTTTAAGGTTAGGATATCCTTTTGTAATTCCTGCATCTTCCCATGTCATTCCTGCTTTCGCAGGAATGACACTCTCCTTTGTCATCCTGAGGGAACTTTGGTAACCGAAAAATCTGCTACGGGGCTATGTCCGATAAGATTCTTCGCTTTGCTCAGAATGACATGGAGATAGAAGGTCATTGAAAGAGGCGCTTTCTCTTTTGTCATTGCGAGGAGCACTCGCAACTAAGCAATCTGGGAAGTGAGGGAATGAGCAAGATACTATACGGTCACTTTATTGGCTGTCTCAGGATTGCCCTCATCTTTTCCGGTGACATCCTCCGGGGATCAGTCAGATATATCTCGTGGTGCTTTCCCCTTAATTCATGTCCCTTTTCCTTTATAAAAAGGTGAAGTCTCTCGATACTTGGCTTCTCGGCAGAGTAAGGACCAATATGCATCAACTGAACCGTTATTCCCTCGTGAAAGCCCTCGAATCTCAACCTGGGAAGGGCGAGAGGATTCTTCTTCTTGCGCACTTCTTCCACGGCCTTGTTGAAAAGTTCTTCAGTAACATATTCAGGTTGCATAATCATCGACGTCCATTTCCAGGCTTCCTTGTTTTCTTCGCTGAACTGAGACATATCATCAACCCACCAGAGTCCCTCAAGAGGCAGTACTCCGTAGTCCACTGCCAGTTCCCCCTTCTTAACCATGAACTTGAGGGTGTAAGAGACAGCATACAATACCTCTATAGCCTCCTGGTATTCCTGCGCATTCGGATTACCCATACCATCCACCATTAAAAAGTTCATCCTGGGTACATCAACGATAGCAGGCTCCTTTACAGACGCTCCATACAGGTGATTGAGTTCCTTCTTGAAATCAACTTTCTCCACCATATTCACCTCCCTATTATTAATATCCCCAGTTTACCTTATATACTCCTCTCACTTCAGGATAACTAAACATAGATTGATTCCTGCTTCCGCAGGAATGACACCCTCTCCTATCATTGCGAGGAGCACTCGCAACGAAGCAATCTGGGGAGTGAGAGGGGCAACCTAGCAAGTAATCCATGCCCATCCCGACTCGCCACCCAGATTGCCACAGGGGTCTACGACCCTTCGCAATGACGGGTAGCTCCCCTGCTATTTCCTCTTCTCTTTTTAACTACTACTTCTTACCCTTGTAAAAAGCTTCTATTACTTCTGGCGAAAGTTCCGTCTTTCTCTTGCTGAACTTAGAAATCACCAGCGTCGAAATAACAATTACCACGACCAGTGGCACAGCCACGTGTATCTGGTATGGACTCCCCAGCATGGTCCAGACAATCAGTACACCAACCCCAATAATCAGGCCCCAGAATGCCCCGTCTTCAGAGATACGGCGACTGCCCAGGTAGGCAATCATTATCAATATGACGGCTATAGCGCTCCGCAGGGCGAAAGCCCAGAAGAGCGTACCGAGGATATTGGTCACTGACACCGCCAGAATCCACCCCAGGGAAACGAGGACTATCCCGAGAATCCTGCTATAGAGCAGAATTTTTTTATCCGATGCCTGTGGATTAATATACGCCGTATAGATATCCCGTATCAGAATCTGGGTTGGAGCCAGGAAACACAGGGGACCTGTGGAGATAATTGCGGCGAAAAGTCCACACAGTGCTATACCAGCTATGACGGGATTAAGGCTAAGCATCATTGCCGGACCTGCACTCAAGCCAAAGGGAAGCGCCGTCCCGTAATAAATTTTGGCACACATTCCCAGCAAGACAAAGGTGATGCCGATAGGAATTATTAAAATGCCGGCAAGCCGCGTGCCGCTAATTGCCGCTTTTTCATCCCTGGCAGCAAAAACGCCGGTCAGCGCGGCCTGGGCAACAAAACAGCTTAAAATAGTTGCCAGCACCTCTCCTGATACCTTAACCGGGGCTATAGAATCAAAGCTCCAGAAGGAGGCCGGTAGCTTGTTAACCAGAGTGCTAATACCAGCAAAGGCCGAGCCATCTCCGATTAGTGCCAGTGAAAAGAAAAGCCCGAAGAGCATTCCCACATATATCACCACACACTGGACGACGTTTACCGCCGCTATCGAAGCAAGCCCTCCAGCCGTGATGACGGCGATAAAAATCAGCGCCGCAATGAGGTCGGCAAGCCATTTATCAATACCCAGCAGCGGAGCAAGTAACGCACCGCCGGCAACAAGCTGGGTTATAGCGACTGCAAAGTAAGCAACACCTATCACCACCGCAGAGGTTATTCTCGTCCTGGTGCCAAAGACCTTACCGGCAACCTCAGCAATAGTTATGGCTCTCAACTTTCGATAGGCCCCTGCCAAAGTAAAAGAAAAGACAAGTAAGCCGATACCTATGGAGATAGGATAGACCCACCCAACAATTCCTTCATTGTAGCCTCTCTGGCAAACTCCAACAGTCGATCCTCCACCAAGCCAGTCACCAAGCACAACCGCCATCACCATAAACATTGGAAGCGCTCTCCCTGCTACAAGATAGTGCTCTGAACCCATTTTCTTCCTGAGCACCATGTTGGCAATCACCAGCGTCAGGATTATATAGGAAATTAAGATAATCGCTGGGACAACATTCACATTTTCCATACCGTAGACTCCTTTACATTCATATTAACAACTGCCTGACTATTTGCGTCACCCTGGTAAATCCCCCACTTCGTCTATCCGTATCACCCCACTTTTTCTATTGATGTCTTTGAGTATACATGCCATTCCATACCACTGGCAATACCCTTTTCATATATTGTCGTACCCCTTTTTCTTTCTTGTCATACCCACGTAAGCGAGTATCCCCCACAAATTTGTCATTGCGAGGAGCACTAGCGACGAAACAATCTGGAAAGAGAGGGGGTAACCTGGTTCGTAATCTATACCCACCTCAACTCGCCACCCAGATTGCCACAGGCCTATCAGGCCTTCGCAATGACGGGTAGATTCCTGCTTTCGCAGGAATGACAAAAGAGGGAGGCGAGAATGACATAGGGAGGGCAGGAATTATTAAAACAATCATGCTAAAATAGTTCTCAGGAAAAACTATGGGGGCATAATAAAAATGTATAGTTACACAGTTATCTTCGAACCTGTTAAAGAGGGTGGCTATAACGTTGTAGTACCAGCAATTCCAGAGATTTGCACCTTCGGAGATAACATGGAAGAAGCACGATTAATGGCCAGGGATGCTATCAGATGTTACCTTGAGAGTGCCATAAAAGGAAACGAGCCTATTCCTGAAGACAAAGAGCCTTCTATGGAGCAAATAGCAGTAAACGTATAGCATCATGCCTGTACTCCCCACATTAAATGGTCGTAAATTGTTGCGCGCTTTGCTGAAAGGGGGCTTCTACATCCATCACCAACGAGGAAGTCATGCCCGTTTATTTCACGAGACAAGGTCTGAACTTAAAGTCACAGTGCCTATTCACAACAAATCACTTCCAGAGAAAACCCTAAGGTCAATCCTCAAACAGGCTGACCTGACTGAAAAGGAACTGCTCCTGTTACTTAAATAAATCTAGCTATGGTCTAATAATAACCTATGTTATCCATACCCATCTCAACTCATATCCCAGATTGCCATGGGGTCTGCGACCCCTCTCAATGACCGGGTAGATTCCTGCTTTCGCAGGAATGACATAGAAAAGAGCAGGAGTGTCACCACCCTCTTGCCATACCCGCGAAAGCGGGTATCCACCATCAGGTTCAATTTAAAGCGGTTATTTAATTTTTATATAGGTATAATAGCTTAGAATACTTTCATCCTTGTGAAGGAGCGTTTGCGACGAAAGGATCCTATGACATATCCTGAGATATTTTCCCTTCACTACGTTCAGGGCATCGGTTCACTTTTAAGACAAGTTTATGTTAATTCTTGCCATTCTCCAGCAAGATGTCTGCAAGTTGTCGCCCAAGCGCTATGGCTCCGTTTACCAGGGAGGCATTAGCCTCGGCTTCGCCCATCTTGTTAGCGTAGCCAGTCGCACTGATAATCCTGTTCTTTGGTATTGGAAAGATCCCCTTAGTGAATTTCATTAGCGTATTCAGCGTGTCTTCAATGCCTTCCATCTCTGCCACAATGATAATGCCCACCGCCTTTGCACGCGGCTGTATACCACCATGCTGATAGATAAAAAAGTTACGGTCGATAAAGGTTTTCATCTGGGCTGTCACGTTATACCAGTAGACCGGCGTTGCCAGTATCACCGCATCCGCATCGCAGAATCGCTCCAGAATCCAGTGGGCATCGTCCTGCTGCGTGCATGATTTGAAACTAGCACAATCATCATGTCCGAGACATGGTTTTATGTCATGCTGGCTCAGTATGATTTTATCCGTCTGTACTCCGCTCTTTGTTGCTTCTTCGAGCGCCTTATCCACCAAGTAATTAGTGTTTCCTTTTGTCCTGGGGCTGCCAACTATAGCCAGTATTTTCATGATTACTATCCTCCATCACCAAATATAGTTAACCCGCTCACGGGCCAATAAACTGGATCTCACTTTATATTTCAAGCAGGAGATACTACCAGACTATTTGTAACCTGTATCGAAAGGTAAACCCGTTCTACTGGCAGCCTTCCTGGCAAGCTGGTCGCAGCGCTCATTTTCCTCATGTCCCTCATGTCCCCTGATCCACTTGAACTCCACTTCATGCCTGCCACATAGTTTTAACAGTCTTTCCCAGAGGTCAGGGTTTAAGGCTTTCTCCTTCCTGTTACGCATCCATCCATTCGTCTTCCATCGCTGTACCCAGCCTTTCATCATCGCATTGACAACATACTGCGAATCGCTGAATATTCTAACTGAACACTTCTCCTTTAACGCCTCCAGGGCAACTATGGCCCCCATGATTTCCATACGGTTATTAGTTGTGTTGCTGAACCCGCCAGACTTTTCCTTTTTCACTCCATTATATTCGATGACTATGCCATAACCACCGGGGCCGGGATTGCCACTGCAGGCACCATCGATGTATATATTGACTTTCTTAAGCTCACTCATAATATAGTAAATCTAACTGCTCAAGGTGATGCTGTCAACAGCAGTGAGTGAAAAGCACGCTCCCCCATGATTCTTCGCTTCGCTCAAGAATGACAACCATCTTACCCGTCATTGCGAGCGAAGCGTGGCAATCTGGGTGGTGAGTCGAGATGGGCATAGTTTACTCCCCAGATTGCTTCGTCACTAGTGTTCATCGCAAAGACAAACGAGACACCGGGTAGATTCCTGCTTTCGCAGGAATCTACCCGGTGTCGGGGCGGTGAGGAGCCATCAGCTACTCGCTATGAACTACGAGCCATGAGCCAATCGTCTCTGTCCTCGGTCTTCCGTCTTCTTTCCCGTCGTTGCGAGTGAACTCAGAGTATATAATCCGCTACTTGTAACGAAGGCGGATGTGAATACCCTGTTTGCGAAACTCCCTGGTCGTCCAGACAATGGTCAACAGTATTGACAGTGCATCAGCCACCGGAAAAGCGGCCCATAAACCATTCAGTCCGAACAGTTGCGGTAATATCAGCAACGCAGGTACCAGAAAAATGACTGGTCGGGCAGATGACAATATCAGTGCAGCCCTTCCCTTGCCCATTCCCTGGAAAAAGAAGCTGGCGATGTTCTGTAACTGCGCAGCGAACAAGAACATGGTAAATAACCTGAGGGCTGGCACACCGACAACGAGAAATTGTGGGTCACTGTTAAAAACCGCCACTATTTTGGCAGGGAATAGCATAAGTATAGACCAGCACAGCAGTCCCCATCCCAAAGCCAGCATCCCTGTCTTGATGACGATTTCGCCAACGCGCTCTTTCTGCTTAGCACCAAAATTATAGCCCACCAGTGGCAGCATCCCCTGCCCAAGTCCCATAGTCGGCATGAAGATGAAGCGAGACAAACGAATGACGACACCCAATACAGCCAGTGGGATAACTCCAAAGGAGACCGCTATCGTATTAGCCATGGCAATGACCAGCGACATGCCGCTGATTCGTACGGTCGAGGCAAAGCCTGTTCTGTAAAAATTAGCCACCAGTTTAGGGTCAGGTAAAAAATACCGTGGCTTAAATCTGTATTGCGTCCTGCCCGAGATAAAATAGACAAGGATTATCACCACGCCGACTCCTCG
>JAUVYX010000122.1 GCA_030602865.1 Dehalococcoidia bacterium
CCAAGTAGCCCTGGGCTGTATGAAATCAGGGTTATAGTTGATGACGGTTTTGGCAAAGAAGCCACAAGGACTATCTTCGTTAGCGTATCTCGGTATCCGCCTCCTGTCATTAAGGAATTGGTGGTTACTGCTGAAGAGCACAAGTACTTAAAAGAAAAAGGCGACGGATCTATGATATTGAGGGAGCGAAGCTGTGAAATTAAATGTGTGATTGATGGGATGAATGAAAACCTGACTTATGAATGGTCAGACGGGGGAGAGACATACACCGGCCCTGGATGTTGCGGGGGATCTGCTTTTACAGGGCAGGGTGCTACGATTAACTGGACTGCGCCTGATAAGGGGGCTGACGTTACTATTAGCGTATATGTATATGATGAGGTAGGCAATGTAGCCAGTAAGAACATTGTTTTCAAAGTAGTGACATGCGGATGTGACTTTTAATTGATTGATATACAACTACGGATAAGAAGTTAGTCTCATAGGTTGTTTTCTTACTTCAGCTTTTTACTCTGGAGCCCAGAGTAAAGGTGATCCCGGCCAGTGCTGCTACGGCGAAAATCGAGGCGTGGAATGTGCCGGTGACATCGATTAGCAGGCCGAAGAAGACAGGCATAACAAGGGGACCGATATTACCCAGTGATGAGATAAGTCCGACAACAGATCCTGCATAAGGGGAAAGTCGTTTGTGCTCCACCGGCATTGCTAGTGTTATGGTTAGTACACCGGTGATGGTGAAACCCGAGAGGAACAGGCAGAGGAGAAAGAGGGGAAAGGGAGCATAGTTTAACCCGATGACGGAAGAAGCTGCTCCCACACCCAGTAATGCCAGCAGCGTCCTCTTATCCTTGAATCTGTCTGACAGGGAGCCGACTATTGGGCCAGCCAGGAAGAATCCCAGTGGAAGCAATGTAGCCAGTACTGGATTGAAATGTTTCATCTCCAGAACCTTTGGCATCCAGGTGGCAAGAGAGTCGTAGCTTCCCATAGTTGCTATGAGGAAGAAGAGCAATACCCATAGATATCTGTCTTTTAATAGCAGGCTGAAACCCTTGATTTGGAAGCCGGATGGCCCCTTGTAGTCACTTCTAGCGAATAACCACCAGAGAGCGCATATTACAGCGCTAAAAATGGCATAGCAGAGAAGAACAGTTCTCCAACTCAGTGATTCGAGCAAGTAAGGGGTGAGCCCGAGGGCGGTGGCGTTGCCAGCAGCGAAGCCAGCGATATAGATGCCTGTAGACAAGCCAGTTTTTTGATTTGCCCATTCCTTGACCAGCAGGGTCAAGACAGGGATAACCGCAGCTAATCCAATACCAAGAAATAGTTGGCTGATTAGGAGGCTTGCATAACCAGAGGCCCATGCCCTGGTGAAGGCGAAGATCAGGCAAAGGGGTGCCGCTATTTTAAAAACATTCAGGTAGCCTATCCGGTCGGCCAGCAACCCCCAGGGTAACCTGAAGACGGCGAGTGTTATCATGGTCACTGAGAAGATGAAACCAAACTGGGCGTAAGATAGCTCCATTTCCTTCATGATGGTCGTAACCATCGGTGCTGTTGCAAAGAGCAGGAGGTGTAATAAAAAGGCTATACTGAAGGAGAACGCCAGCATCAGGATGCGGTATTTATTCTGGTCTTTACTTTCAGTCATATCATCTTTGTATCCGGAGTATTTCATAATATCGGTGTTTTGGACAGGGCTGTCGCTTTTCCCTTAGCTTCTCATGGTGGAAATGGCTGCTTGATTTCTGTTTGCCTTTTCATGCCAGAAGATTACGGCTTAGGCTGACTGTCTCCCCACCAGCGTTTGATTCTGTCGGTGATCTCCTTCTCATAGCCCTGACCACTGGGGGTGTAATAGCGTTTTCCCTTTAGTGAGTCTGGCAGGTTTTGCTGTTTAACAAAATGGTCAGAATAGTCATGTGCATATTTATAGCCCTTACCGTATCCCATCTGGCGCATTAAGCCGGTCACTGGATTACGCAGATGAAGAGGGACAGGTTCATTATAACTATGTTTGATGTCCTCTTCAACGTTTGAGTAAGCCTTGTATAGTGAATTGCTCTTTGGTGCAGTTGCCAAGTAAATCACTAACTGGGCAATGGCCAGCTTACCTTCGGGCATTCCAATGAAATGTACTGCTTGTTGGGCAGCTACCGCTATTGTCAGGGCCTGTGGGTCGGCCATACCCACGTCTTCTGAGGCGAAGCGCACCAGGCGGCGTATGATGTATAAGGGGTCTTCCCCACCTTCGAGCATTCGCCCCAGCCAATAAAGAGAGGCATCTGCATCGGAACCGCGTAGAGATTTATGCAGGGCAGAGATAAGATCATAATGCTGCTCCCCCTTTTTATCATATAGCAGAGTGCGGTGTTGCAGGGTCTCTTCGACAGCGGGCAGTTCTATATAACGTTCGCCGCTGCTGTTAGCAGTAGTTGCAGCAGCCGTCATTTCCAATGCGTTCAGAGCCATCCGGGCATCGCCATTTGACATAGTCACCAGGTGGTGTAGAGCATCCTCGCTTATGTTGACCTTGAGCTTGCCTATTCCTCTCTCCACATCCACTCTTGCCTGCTCTACGATTTGACTGATTGCTTTTTCGCTCAGCATGTTTAGCCGAAAGGTACGGCATCTGGAGAGAAGAGGGGCAATAACTTCAAAAGAAGGATTCTCCGTGGTGGCACCGATAAAGGTGATAGTTCCATCTTCCACGAAGGGTAACACGGCGTCCTGCTGAGCCTTGTTGAAGCGATGTATCTCATCAACGAATAGTATCGTTCGTTGATGAGTCAGCTTCATTCGTTTCCTTGCCTCATCGATCATGCGTCGCAGATCTGCCACTCCTGCACTAACTGCGCTGAGGGAGCTGAAATGTGCTCGGGTAATGCTGGCAATGATATTTGCCAGAGTTGTCTTGCCGCTTCCAGGTGGTCCCCACAGAATGATAGAAGGAAGTTTGTCGGATTCGATGCAACTTCGGAATACACGTCCACTGGCTACCAGGTGATCCTGCCCAATGAACTCGCCGAAACTACGTGGCCGCATCCTGGCTGCAAGTGGCATGTCGTGAGAAACTTCTCTGCTCTCTTCCGGCAGTTCAAAGAGAGGCATATTATGCATGACCTGTCCTCTCAGTTAACAACATTATAATTTCCAGTAGCCATCGTCCTTTTTCTGCCCACTGGGCGCTGGTGACATATCTTACGCTAATTCGTTATAGAAAGAGACGGCGTCCTCTTCCTTGTCCATAATTTCAAGCAGAGCTGGTTTTCCTGAGGCTAAAATCTTTTTAGCTCTCTGAACAGCGGGGATAATCTCTTCAGGTTTCTCCACTCTTTCTGTCCAGACTCCCATCCCTTCTCCAATTTTGCAGTAATCGCCAGACAGTTTTTCCAGACTGCTGAATTTGGAGGCAAGAGGATTTATAGTTCTGGTCCAGCCCAGTGTAGAGTTATTCAATACGATAGTCAGTATGGGAATGTTTGCCCTGGCCGCTGTCTCGAGGTTTATGCCAGCCATGCCAAAAGCGCCATCGCCTCCCACGTTAACCACGGTTTTATCCGGCCTCGCCAGCTTGGCTCCCAGTGCCAGGCCCAATCCGGCTCCCAGCATGTGGTCTTTACCGAAGCCGATGTATCCCCCTGGTATGAGGGTTTCCCAGAAGGGAGTCAGCGAGTCACGAGGGCTACCGGAGTCATGAGTTATAATTGTCTCTCGCCGGTCCAGCACTTTCTGCAGGTCCCAGTAAACCCGGTAGGGATTGATGGGTATTTCATCAGAAGTGAGCAGGGGCATCCAGTCATTTAACCACTCTTCTTTAACTGCTTTTAGCTCCTTCATCACGGTCCCGTTTTTCTGCTTGCCTCCAGCCCCAACCTGGCGTTTGACCTCCTCTATGAGTTGCCTTAATACCAGTTTGGCATCGCCGATAATGGCTTGCTCGATCTGGTAGTCTTTGTTCAGGTCATGTTCATCGATTGTCGATTGCATGATGGTTTTGCCGCCAGGAAGGAGGGTTGTAAATCTTTCATTGGTGCAACTGGAGCCGATGGCGAAAATCAGGTCTGCCTTCTTCTGAAAATACATTACCATCTTTGTCCGTCCCCGTCCGCCTGCTCCCAGTGCCAGTGGATGGTCTTCAGGGAAAGCACTTTTGCCATTCATTGTAGTATAAACTGGAATTTCCAGTAGTTCTGCCAGT
>JAUVYX010000084.1 GCA_030602865.1 Dehalococcoidia bacterium
GAATTCTCATGCTCTTCGTAGGAATTGCCCTGCTCCTGGGCTGGGTCTAACAGCAAGTAATAGCTGTAAACTTCTTAGACTGGTTAATGCATGGGGCAAACAATGACGGTTATAATAAATGATGACGATATCCAGATAGAACGATTGGAGCCATCGCCTTTTGCAGCCAATGCCTACATATTATTATGTCAATCCACCGGGGACAGTGTACTGATAGATGCGCCTGCCCAACCCGGGATGATATTGCAACACCTGGAAAGGAGCACTCCCCGATATATCCTGCTGACCCATACACATGCTGACCACCTGGGGGCACTCGCTGAACTTCGCTCCGCACTGGCTATTCCCACTGCCGTCCACCACTCCGAAGCTGGGAACCTGGCATCAACTCCGGAGCTGCTGCTGCGACATGACGACATACTGTCTTTTGGCAAGATAACGCTCAGGGTGTTGTATACTCCTGGTCATACCCCGGGTAGCATATGCTTTTTAACCGGTCGCTATCTGCTGGCAGGAGACAGCATCTTCCCCGGCGGCCCGGGGAAAACCAGTTCACCGGCTCAGTTCAGACAACTCGTCGAATCCATCAGTAGGGAAATTCTGACGCTGCCCGATGAGACCGAAATATATCCAGGCCATGGAGACTCCTGCACAGTAAAGCAGGCAAAGGAAGATTTTGCCGCTTTCTCCTCCCAGCAACATCCTCCAGATCTCTACGGCGACGTGCTCTGGCTTTCTGTATAACAGGTTCGTGTTACGAAATTAGGCTTAGCGTAGCATCCGCACCCGGTGAAATGCCTCCCCAAACTCGAAGTCATATCCCTCTGCCATCGCCCTATAACGCTCTTTCAACCGTGCCTCCAGGTCCAGTGCTGAGGGAATTTCATTCATCTGGCTACGGTGGCAACGTAGCGCCGCCAGCTTCAACTCCACAGTATCGCTGATGTCAAAACAGCTGTTAGGATCCTCCGATCCCCAGAGTAATATCTCCTCAACTTTATGGGGAGCAAGCCCCTCCTCCAGTAAATCGGGATAGGACAAATGATCCCGGGCAAAGGGGAAAATCGCATCCAGAACCACCTGCCCGGTGATGCGGTGATCACGATGCCAGATATAGCGACGGTAGGGATCTGCTGTGACTACGGTTTGAGGTTGATAGGTCCTGATCACACGAACTATATCCTTCCTGAACCCCGGAGTGTCCTCCAATCCCTGGTCAGGATAACGCAGAAATACCACTTCCCTCACACCCAGCAGATCAGCCGCCGCCTGCTGTTCCTGTTCCCTCATTACAATCAGGTCCTTCTGACTAATACTGGTATCGCTGGTACCCTTGTCACCCGTCGTACATACCACATATACCACCTCTTTCCCTTCCCTGACCCAGTGCAGTACGGTCCCGGCGACCCCAAACTCAGCATCATCAGGATGTGGTGTTATCACCAGCACCTGAGCTGTTTTTTTTATCATGTACAGGCCTCCCATGAGCAAGTAGAGAAATACACGCCAATTGTATAGCATCAATCTGCCTGTTACAATTTAACCTTGATGACAGCCAGAACAGCAATGAACAGGCTCACTTGCCATATCAAAAACTATCGTCCTGACGACTTCGAGAGCTACGTTCGCTTTCATGACGAGGCCAGAAAACTGGACTCAGTACCATCTCATACCCTGCCACTGACGATTGCCATGCAATTGCACAGGCCACATTATGACCCGACACAGGATTTATTCCTGGCCATAGCTGACGGGAAGGTTATTGCTTACCTCGATATCAGCAGGGAAACAGAGATCGGGCGGATGGTCCTCGATTGCATGGTGTGCCCTGATGAGCGTAGAAAAGGCATCGCCACAGCATTGTTCAACCATGCCACGCAGTATGCAGCAGAAGCAGGAATCCAGATAATTCATGTAAACATAGCCAATGATAACATCGCCGCAAAAGGACTATTGCAGGGACTGGGATTTACCTTTGTTCGTCGTTTCATCGAGTTTGGCTTAAATTTCGCTGATACTCCACTGCCTTCTTCAGCAAAGACAAATCTCACCAGTCGTCATCTACAACACGGTGAGGAGCAAGTGCTGGCCAAGCTACAGAATCGGGCATTCATTAATACATGGGGCTTTAATCCCAACACCGTGGAGGACATCGTTTATAGCCTCAAGCTGCAAGCAGGCAACCCTTCCAATATAATCCTGGCGATCAAGGAAAACCAGATAATAGGCTATTGCTGGACTGTGCTGCAGGCGCAAGAAGGACTTCCCCCTGCAGGTCAAAGCAGCCAGATACACATGCTCGGGGTAGATCCAGAACATCGAGGACAAGGAACAGGAAAAATGCTACTCTATACGAGTCTTCGTTATTTAAAAGGAAAAGGAACAGGCTCAGTAATTCTCATTGCAGACAGCGAAAATAATGACGCCTGCAATCTATATCGCTCCTTTGGCTTCAGAGTCATCTCTACCAGCCTGTGGTATGAAAGAAGGCTCGCCTAGCAGGGCAACGCCTCCCGACAACCCAGCATCATCTGGTATTGTTCGTTAATATCCCTGGCAACATCCATCCAGCTAAAGCTGACAACCACATCCCGAAACTCCTCAGCAGTCTTTGCACGAAGACCTGGGGTCGACAGGACATTGATGATACCTTCTGCAAGGTGGCATGGTTCATGGTCATCTACCATATATCCCACATTATGATGTTCAAATAATGATTCGATAATCCCAACCCGGGTAGCCACTATCGGTGTTCCACATGCCAGCGATTCCAATGCTACCAGGCCAAAACTCTCGTAATACGAGGGAATCACACAGACATCAGCAGCATTGTAATAGTAAGGCAACTCCTGCTGGTCAACCATGCCAATAAAGTCAACCGAATCTCCAATACCCAAGCTAAACGCGAGATTTCTCAGTCCATCCAGCTCAGGCTGGCTCTGTTCGTCCCCACCTACCACCACCAGGCGAATCCCTTCATAACCCTGTAAACAGGACATTGCCCTGAGCAGGTCATCTATTCCTTTAAGTGCTTCGATTCTGCCCACAAACAGGATTGTTCGCCTGTCGTCCAGTCCCACGTAGCGCCGCGCCAGTTCCTTATCCATACTACGAAATAGTTCCAGGTTGACACCACAGGGGACCACAGCAACCCTGTCCGGTGGGGCATGATAATAGTTAATTAAATCAGTTCGTTCACGTTCCGTAGCAGCGATGATTCGGTCACAGTCCTGAACCATTTCCCGCTCTCCCTCTATCCGTATATCAGGCTCATCCCCTCCCATACTGGCGGCATTCTTAACAGCGCCAAGGGTGTGGAACATCATCATGTGAGGCACCTGCCATTGCTCCTTCATAAGCCTTCCTACACTTCCCGACAACCAGTAGTGACTGTGTATCAAATTGTAACGCAGGCCACAGCTCCGGCGAAAGTCTTCCAGGTTAGAGGCAAAATCATCCAGATAGGAATAAACCATTGATTTATGTATGTCTTTCATCTCCCCTGCACGGAGATGAATAAGCCTGACACCCTGCCCTACCTCTACTATTTCGTTATCCATCGGATCATGTGCACGAGTGAACACGTCCACCAGATGTCCTTGTTTCCCCAGCTCAGCAGAAAGTTCACGAATATAAATACTCATACCGCCGGTGTCCTTGCTCCCAATCTTTCCCATCGGGCAGCTATGGACGCTCAGCATGGCTATGTTCAATTTTTCTCCGAGTACTCTAATTTTTCCTCCACCAGTAATATAGCTATTCTATTCCACTTTAACCCAGCTCTATCTGGCAACATGATATGGGAACCTCTTTACCCCCAAGTCGATATTTATATAGATCAGAGCCTTTCATGAAATCAAATATTCTTTTTTCCTTTGTAATGCTGTCCTTGAGACAATACAGCTTGGAAAGCAATCCTACACTCAAAGAACTGTAGTTGGAGTCATAACTACTGTTGTATAGATACACCGTATTCTGGTAGTTGAAATACATAACCATAGCCACATCTTTTCCATCTAGTTCAAGAACTCCAACCCTCAACAGCCCTGCCGCAGCCATATTCCATGTCATCCGGCGAAAGAAGGCTTCCATACGATCGGTCATAAACTCCCACTTATCCTCTCTGCTATTACGAAACATCTCCAGGAAGTGATCGATGACTCCCTCAGCCGCCTTTCCATAATCAAGTACACGATAGTTTAGCTCACCGGATTCCAATAACCTGCGGCATTTACGCTTTAATTCATGTCGCTGCTTGGAGTTAAGTATAGAAAGATAATCTCCCCAGCTTTGAGGCAACTCAATCTCCAGGGCAACGGCTTCCTGCTCAATACTGACCCGGTAACCACGTCCTCTTGCCACGGGTATAAACTCCTGGATTACCGTGGAGTCTGGCCTTAAACAGTGCAGGTCCAAGCATTGTATGCCTCTTCGCCCCAGCTCATCAAGCAGCACATTAAAGAAGTCCTTATCCCTCTTCGGGGTTACCACGAAGTCCAGGTAATCACATACATCAGGGCTGCCCATAAAGCGAACTACTCCGTCCTCTATCAGTAGAGGGGCAATGCCAATTACGTTTTTATCTTCCTGGACGGTTAAGATGTATGGTTCAGCACCTGCGCCAAAGTCCTGCCACCATGTCCTCAACCAGCATGGTAAAGTAAAAAGGCAGTTCCATTTCAGATGTTGTAAATTATCCCACGAAGACACAAGGTCATCGAGCTTTGTAGTATTGATTTTATAGCTCATGGAAGCAACTATCAGCTTAGCATGTTGGCTTACCTGAATCAATTCACCTGTTTGCTGCGGTTGTCATTTCTGCCTCATCCTCGCAATGACATTTTCCAATCATGTCATTCCTGCGAAAGCAGGAATCTATCCAGAGTCGGGGCGAAGAGGATCTATCAACTACGAGCCATGAGCTATGAACTCCTCAAAGATGACAATTCAGAAAATGTTCCTTTGACGATGATAAACAAGGTGTGGATACCCGCTTTCGCGGGTATGACAATAAAAATAGCAGAAATGACAAAAAGGGCAGGAAAAACAAGGAAAAACAGAAGGCTATCATCAGGTGCTATACTATTATTTCTGGTAAACAGGAGAGACCAGAAATCAGATGGCTAACAAGAGCACCGATTATCAAAAAATTCAGACCGAACTGAACGAACTGGCACTGGAGACCTTTGGGCTCTGGGACCAGGACCGCGTTGGCTTTCGCTGGAAACACTACCTGCCTAACCACACGCGGAGAGTGCGTGCCATATGTCTTGAACTTGGCAGGCG
>JAUVYX010000088.1 GCA_030602865.1 Dehalococcoidia bacterium
AGATGCTACTAAAAGCGATAAGCCGGGTGCTGGCTATGGGGCTTCTTACCCTTTTGCAATATTGTGCATGGTAATATTTACGGCTATTTTGCATCATTTGCCTCTATAATAAAAAAATGAAAAAAATATTAGAATTGCTTGAAGATAATGCCCGCGCAACTTATACACAAATTGCTAAAAACCTGGGACTTCCTGTTAGTAAGGTTGAAGAAGCGGTTAAGAAAGCCGAAGCTGATCAAACCATATTAAAATATATCACTATTATTAACTGGGCTAAATTGGGTGAAGAAAAAGTATGGGCTCTTATTGAAATTAGATTAACACCTCAGCAGGATATTGGTTTTGATGCATTAGCTGAACGTATTTATAGCTTTCCCAAGGTATACTCTGCATATCTTGTTTCAGGAACTTATGACCTGGCGATAATAGTTAAAGGCGAAAACATGCAGGAAATATCAAATTTCGTTACCAAGAAATTGGCCCCAATAGAAGAAGTTCAAAGTACTGTAACCCACTTTCTTCTTAAACGTTATAAGGATAACGGCGAATTATTAGAAGTTGCCGAACCACTTAAACGACTGACTGTCACACTTTGAGAATATAATTGATATGCCTTCATCCAAAACAAGAGCTTCTGATAATTATTTAAATAAAAATCTCGATATAATTTCTCCGTCTGGCATACGAAAGTTCTTTGACGTCTTATCCTCTTTAGATGGTGTTGTTTCTCTTGGTATCGGAGAACCTGATTTTATTACGCCAAGACATATCAGAGACGCAGCTACATACGCATTAGAAAAAGGCTACACCATGTACAGTTCAAATTATGGTCTGCTTGAACTGCGCCAAGAAATAGCTCAGCATTTGAAGTCCCATTGTGATGTTAGTTATGACCCGGAGCAGGAAATATTAATTACTGTAGGTACAAGCCAAGGATTAGATATAGCATTGCGAGCTATAATTAATCCGGGTGATGAAGTAATAATACCAGATCCCTGTTATGTAGCTTATTCACCATGTATTGTTTTAGCTGGCGGAGTTCCAGTTCCAGTACTTACTGGTATAGAGAATGATTTTTCTATTAAAGCAAACGATATTGAAGCACACATTACACAAAAAACTAAAACTATCCTTATTGGTTATCCTTCCAACCCCACTGGTGCAGTCATGTCGGTAGACGAACTAAATAAAATTGCAGAGTTGGCCTTGAAATACAACCTGTTGGTAATATCGGACGAAATATATTCTCGTCTGGTTTATGGTGTTAACCATACCTGTTTTCCTTGTATACCCGGTATGAAGGGGAAAACCATTCTAATTAATGGCTTTTCTAAAAGTTATGCTATGACTGGATGGCGTATAGGTTATGTAGCTGCTGACAGCAAATTCATTGAAGCAATGACCAGGATTCATCAATATACAATGTTATGTGCTCCTATCATGGTTCAGATGGCAGCTATTGAAGCGCTTAAATATGGGGAAGACGATATTAAAATGATGGTCAAGGAATATGACAAACGCCGTCATCTATTGGTTAGTGGTCTGAATTCAATAGGTTTAAGCTGCTTTGAGCCCAGTGGCGCATTTTATACATTCCCTTCAATAGAGAATACTGGCATGACCTCAAATGAATTTTCAGAGAAATTGCTGATGGAAGAAAAGGTAGCAGTAATTCCAGGATCTGCTTTTGGTTCTGGAGGAGAAGGGTTTGTTCGATGTTCATATGCTACTCCATTAAAAAATATTGAAGAAGCCTTAAACAGAATGAGTAAATTTGTAAATAAATACAAAAGAACTTAGCAACCTGTATTTCAAATCTCAACCACTTAAATAGCTAATTATTCCCTGTTTATAAGATCAGTGGCAAGTCACTGTTAGCTATTAAATCTTTTCTAACGCGGATTTATGCCAGCTGGAAGCGGCGATACATACTGAACTCCACCTTTTGATTTATTGAATTCGTCCTGTGCAGCGAGCAATATTTCAGGTCTTGTTTCGAGATCTAGTATTGTCAATGCCATAGTTTTTGCAGCTAACATCATACCTTTAAAGCCAATGCTAGATCCGGATGATGCGGTATTTTGCCAGCTATGTCCTGCTACGCCGATTGGCTTACAACAAGTGGTGAATTGCCCAGTCGGAGTTATCTGTGATACATCACCCACATCGGTAGAGCCTTTTCGTATATCACCCATCGTAAAACCACCTACATGATCAAGGATATTTTCGCAAAGTGGATTACCAATCTCTTCAACTGGCAAGCCATATTCTTTGATGGCTGCTTCTACTGCTGTTGCCGGAAGTGTTTCCTTCAGTTTGTTAGCAAAAGCTTTATCCGCACTGCTAAACTTGAGTGCACCAATTATTTTCATCTTCTCCAATGTAAGATCGTTTATTATCTTGTTTGGTAGATATTCATAACCACCAGTAATAAATTCCACATCAACTGAAGTTCCGCTCATCAAAGCAGCCCCCTTGGCTATGTCTATAACTCTCGGATAAATTTCTTCTACCTGGGATCGTAGAGGAGCACGAACGTAATACCATACCTGTGCGTAATCTGGAACAATGTTTGGTGCTAATCCTCCGCTGGTGACGACACAATGTATACGAGCCTCTTGAATTATATGTTCACGGAGGTAGTTAACTCCGACATCAGTAAGCATAACAGCATCCAAAGCACTACGTCCCATCTCTGGATTTGAACCGGCATGAGCAGAAACACCATGAAAATTTAGCTTAAATGAATTGAGGGCATTACTGGAACAATTCCATGGTGTATTGGCATACATAGGATGCCAGGTTACTGCTGCATCGATATCATTAAAAACACCGGCCCTAGCCATGAATACCTTCCCCACAAGAGTTTCCTCTGCAGGGCAACCGAAAAACTTGATAGTTCCTGCAATGCCATCATTTTCCATGGCTTGCTTAACTGCCAGTGCTGCACCCAAACATCCCACTCCATATAAATTATGTCCGCATGCATGTCCAGGTTCTCCAGCAGCGATTGGATCTTTAACCACCGATATTTTCTGAGAAAGCCCAGGTAAAGCATCATATTCAGCCAGAATACCGATTACAGGCTTTCCTCGGCCCCATGAGGCTACAAAAGCAGTGGGCATTTGAGCAATCCCTCTTTGAACAATAAATCCAGCTTCTTCAAGCTCATCTGCAATCAGTTTTGCGGCATGAGTTTCCTGTAATGCAAGCTGTGGATAATTCCAGATATTTTTTGCCAAATGCGTAAACTTCTCTTCATTATCATTTAAATAACCTAAAATATTTACCTCTAACTCCATAGCATCCTCCTTCACAGTTTTCACTATTATACAGTACCGTCTTGCTATAATATTTATCTATTCAAGTGTTTAAGAATATTTAATTCTGCTTCATTAGTTTATTATCGACTATTTATACTATATTGCTTTTTTCCTCTGATATTCTTTTTAATAGGAATTTTTTATGCTATTCTATTATTTCACCTTATGTTAGAAGAAAATAAGCTTATACAGAGGATCAGAGAGAAGGCATGTGACAACGATAAATACGGTGGTTGTTCACAGGCTGTGCTAGCAGCTCTACAGGAAGAGCTTAATATAGGTGATTCAAAAACTCTTAAGTCAGCAACTGTACTGCCAGGAGGAGGAGGATGGCGTGGGGAAACATGTGGCGCACTTATAGGTGCGTTAATGGCCTTGGGTCTTGTCACTGGCAGGGAAAATCTGGAAAATATCGATAAATATTCATGTGCTATGGATATTTCTAAAGACATAATTGAAGGATTCAAAGATGAACTCCACGAAACATTTGGCTTTAAGGTAAATTTAAAAAGCACTCTGTGTTGGGATATACAGGAAAACATATTTGGGAGGTCATATAATCTGGCACATCAAGCTGACAGACAGGCTTTCCTTGATGATGGAGGTCGTACTAAGAAAGGTTGTGGTATGACTTGTGCAGTAGCTGCTGGAGTTGCTGCACGCAAACTACTGGAACTAATGAGAACATCTAATACAGGAAATGCCATTGCCAAATAATAGAATATTAAATACATCAGGAGGAAATACATGATTGATTTGGAACAGATGCATAAGAATGCTGATGAGTTGGAAAGACGCATGCGGCTACAGTCTTACCCTCTGGCAATAAAATTAATTAAAACCGAGGCAGATATTCCTAACGAAGCGATAAGGCCAAAACGCGATGAAAATCACCACTATGACCTTTGCCAGGCCTTTTCTTTATCGCGCAGAAATGGCGCAACAATGGCAATGCTGAAAGAAGACATGTGGTGCTTTGAGCCTGTAGTAGGCTATGGGCTAGCAGAAGCTCCACAGTACTTTCTGGATGGTAACAATCGTTACCCCAGAGATGTAGAGACTCAGGAAGCTGGAAAACATTATGCCGAGGAATTTCCTACACTGGAAACCGGGAAATATATAGGTGTCCTCTCAGCACCTTTGCTTACAGCCAGTTTTGAACCTGAGGTGATTACAATATATTGCAATTCAACCCAATTGGTAATATTGCTTATGGCAAAGGAATACAGAGATGGACGTAATTTGCCAACGGCCCTATCGGGACATGCGGCCTGCGTATATGGCATAGTACCATCGATAAAGAACAGAGTGTACCAGGTCGGCGTACCGTGCAGGGGTGACCATGGTGTTGCAATGGCGGGTGATGATGAATTGATTTTCACTATTCCCATGGAGAAATTTGATGATTTCATGTTGGGCCTCAGAAAAATTGCTGAAACCGGGACAAAGTTACCTATGGTTCGTAGAATGAAACCGGAACGGAAATTACATGAAAGCTATGCCAAAATAGGTCAACTTATGGGAATGGACGTCGAATAAAGACAGGCTACACTGTGCCGCGTCGGTAAAATTGCATTGACTCTCGAACTTCATTCATAGTCTTAATGGCTATGGCTTCAGCGCGGTCAGCGCCATCAGCCAACACCTCTCTCACATATCCTGGTTTAGAAGCTAAAAGAGAGCGCCTTTCTCTGAACGGGGCAAACTCCGCAGCAATGTTTTTGGCCAGGAGTTTCTTGCAATCAACGCACCCAATATGGGCATTTCGACAGTCTGATGATATTTCCTCTACTATATTTGAATCCGTGAATACATTATGTAAACTATAGACATTGCATTTCTC
>JAUVYX010000233.1 GCA_030602865.1 Dehalococcoidia bacterium
CTTTCTTTGAATAACGAGATAAAAATAGGGAGGGTAAGCTCATGTTGAACCTCGGCTGGTTTTCCTCAGGCAAGGGCGAAGGCTCGCGACGACTATTACAAGCAGTGCAGCAAAGCATTAGCAATGGTGATATCGACGGTAAAATAGGCTTTGTGTTTTGCAACCGGGAACCTGGAGAATCAGAACAAACCGACCTGTTTTTTAAATTAATACAAAGCTATAAAATACCTCTGGTCCATTTCTCCAGCAAGAAATTCAAGGAAGGATTACCTGCCAGTATCAATTCCAAACATGAACCTCCTATTAGCTCTACCTCTATCAATAATAGCGGTACAAACATCTCAAGGGAGAATAGTCCATCACATGAAAGATGGCGTATCCTCTATGACAGAGAAATAGAAAGGAAAACTAAGCAGTTCGCCCCGGACATCTGTGTTATGGCAGGTTATATGCTCATCATTGGCGAAGAGCTATGCCAGCATTACACCATAATCAATCTTCATCCAGCACCACCTGGGGGACCAGTGGGCACCTGGAAAGAGGTCATGTGGAAATTGATAGAGCAGAAGGCAGAACAGGCAGGGGCTATGATGCACCTGGTTACTCCTGAACTCGATAAAGGTCCTGTAATCAGTTATTTCTCATTCCCAATCAGGGGCATGCCCTTCGATTCATACTGGCAAAAAGATGACAGGGACAGCTTATTTACACTCATCCGCCAGCATGAACTTGCCAGAGAATTTCCATTGATTATATCTACTATCACAGCACTGAGCCATGGAGATATTAGCATTACAGATAACATGGTAATTAATGCCCATGGGAAAATAATTAAGGGATACGATCTCAGCAAGGAGATAGATAAAACTGTTACTTAGACCAATTTAACTCAGCTGTTAGTACTATTTTAGATATAATAACGACGACGCCTGATAACTGCTATAATCACAATAACTATAATCAATACCCCTACACCAACTACGATACCAATTACCGCTTTCGTGCCCATTCTAAAAAATCCTGATAATAAAGCAACAGCCTTTTCAGTGATAGTATTATCATTCGAGCCAGTATCTATATCGTCTGCAGACGCTTTCGTTTGTGCATGCAGGTCGAAGTTTACTATTAGCTCCATAGAATTAATATATTCATGCTCACCGGTAACGATACCATCTACCTTGAATACTATTGTCTTTCCCGTATAGTCCTCATTCTGTACTGTTAATGTGTATAGCCCTATTTCTTCTTCTTTACTAATAGCAGTTCTGGCTGCCTCAACTCCATCAACCTCTGCCACTATAATAGTACCTACTGGAGCATCATAGCCATCAATGGTTACTTCACCCTCAAAAATCAGCGGTAGCTTTGGTGTTTGAGCTAAAGCTACCCCAGGAAACAGCAAGATACAGAGCATCAATGCAATTACTAAGTGTATTTTTATTTTCACAGCCACACCATTTATTACGTTACAGAATAAATCATCTTCTGCCTTATGTCATTTTCTTATTTCACAAACTATTGTTATAGTAATTGTAGCAGCAGCAACCATTCAGAGCCAATATTGAGACCAGTCTGCCTGGATATTTCCAGGCAAAAAAATCTGCGTAAACTAGACTCGCCTTATCTTGATAAACAGAAACGTCAGCGCCAGTACAGCAACAAAAGCTGCGATAGCGATAATTACGCCAGTATTAAGTCCGTCAGCAGTGCTTGTTGTCGAGGGTGCTGTCACTATAAACTGCCCTGTCAATCCTTCTATTACCACTTTATAAACACCCGGGGTGGGCTTGTTCAGCGTAAAGACAACAGTATGTGTTAAGCCATGAGCGATACTTATGCTACTGCTCTCTTCCAAATCACCATTTATGTAAAGTATGACGGTACGTTCGCCAGTCGTTCCACCATGATTCGCTGCTCCAATTGAGATTTCAACCTGCTGCTCTGGCTTAACCTCCGTGGGTACAATCATCAGGTTCGAAAAAATGAATCGCGCAGGCGAAATACCAGGCGTTACCGCAGTAAACAGAGCAGTAACCGATTTATCGTCATTAATGTTTATCGTCGTCGTGGGATCATCAATATTTGCAACCGTATCCACATCTCCAGTCCATTCATCGAACTCATAGCCCTCATCAGGGCTCGCAACTAATTGAACCTGTTCTGTGGCATCATAGTGAAAAGTTCCTTCACCTGGCATAGTTACTGAGCCACCTGCCGTGCTGGAAATCTCCAAGCTATACTGCTCAACTGATATTTCATTTATTTTATCTTTTTCATTGAAGAAAGCAACGACAGACTTATCGTCATCCATATTTATTGTCGTCGAAGGGTCGTCAGTATCCGCAACCGTATCCACATCTCCAGCCCACTCATCAAACTCATAGCCATCATCCGGGCTGGCAACTAATTCAACCTGTTCTGCGGCACCATAGCGAAAAGTACCCTCGCCTGGCGTAGTTACTGAACCACCCTCCGTGCCGGAAATCTCCAGGCTGTACTGGTAAGTTACCTCCTGGCGAAAGTTAGCGGTGACCGATTTATCAGCATCCATGGTTATGGTAACCGGATTAGTACTGCCACCTGAATCACCACTCCAGTGGTCAAAGACATAGCCACCTGCTGGCTGAGCTGTCAGAGTCAGCGGCGTTCCGTGTTCATATCGATTATCAGCTATGCTGGGACTTAAAGCTACAGTGCCACTATCCGACGGTAACGTATTTATGGTCAGTGTGTAATAGTTCTCATC
>JAUVYX010000115.1 GCA_030602865.1 Dehalococcoidia bacterium
ATGAGCTTGACGCAGCTATTCTACCGCCGACTGTCACCCCTGAGTCAGCTACCGACATTGAAGAAGAGACAGCTACTCTGAATGGTGAAATTACGGCTACTGGTGCGGGAGATGCTGATGAGAGAGGCTTTGATTGGGGACCGGATGTATCCTACGGAAATTCCTGGACAGAATCAGATTCCTACGGTATTGCAGCTTTCAGCCATGCCATTAGTGGGTTAAGCCCCGGAACGACAATACACTTCAGGGCTAAAGCTCACAATAGTGCGGGTTGGGGCTATGGCGATGATTTAACTTTTGTCACCAAGCCTGAAGCCTGCACGAATATGGTAGCCACGGCTATAAGCGATAGCCAGATAGACCTAAGCTGGACTAAAGGTGCCGGTGCGGTTAATACTGCGGTACGGAGAGCGGTTGGAGCTTATCCTGCAACTGTAGCTGATGGTGTTGAGGCGTATAACGGTCCATCAGCAAGTTTTTCTGACCAGGGGCTTGACCCCATCACAGCATACTACTATAGAGCTTGGAGCTACACCGACCCGCATTATGCCGATGCCTATTGCCAGGATAACGCCACTACTTTGGCGGTGCCACCCGCTATTCTACCGCCAACTGTCACCACTGAGTCAGCAAATAACATCAACCAGACACTGTCCACAATAAACGGAGTGCTAACCAATGATGGCGGTGAAGCCTGCGACTGCTGGTTTGAGTATGCGAAGGTTGGAGACACCATATATACAACGGCTGTCCAGGGCGGTAAAACAACAGGAGGTCTTTTCTCCGCGGATTTGACTGGCTTGACTCCGGATACTAGATACCACTTCCGGGCCGTAGCCAGGAACTCAACAGGGACTTCCTATGGCGCCAATATGTATTTTGTAACTGAGAGCCCAGCCTTGTTAGAATATTCATTGCTGCAGCCTGAGTTAGCGGAGTTGTTGACATGATGAGATTAACCTTCATAGGAATAAATATACTGGATGCCTACTTAACAAAAACAGCGCTGGCAATGGGAGCTGCTGAGCTTATGCCACTAGCCAGGATATTCGGCTCGAGCATGCTCTGGAAAGGCTTGATAGCCGGGGTAATAGTGGCCGGGTTGTATTACTGGCATAAGGAGAAGTTGCTTTTGCCTTTGTGCCTCGGGATGTTTGGAGTTTGCCTTTGGAATTTAGTAGCTGTATCGATAGGAGCTTAAATTAGATGATAGACAAACTCGGAAGAATTAGGAAAATTAAAGCTGAGACGGATAAAATACCTCACGCAGCCTTATGCATAACTCAGTGGGGTGGCTTCGAGGATGAACTAAATCTCGGGACCGGTGCTCCGGCTCCAACACCACTGGCTGCCTGCGTGCTTACTCCTGTTCTACCAGCCGGGGCTACAGTCTGGAAGGCGTACCTGGTATTCAAGGTCCGCGAGGTTTACTGCGCCGGGGCCAACTATATTGCAACCGCCGGTGGAGTTGAGATTTCAGATGACAGCTTCACTTCAGAAATGACAGGCATCACTATACCCACAGGTACGCTTGACGTAGCGGCTGGACTCACTGCCAGTGGTGATTGCTTGATAGGCAATGTTGATGTCTCAAGTAAAGTGGCCAGCGGCACACAGAACCAGTTCAGGATGATAACGACTATGAGAGCAAATGCTGACAACTTAATGGTTCGAGATGTTCAAATCGGATTACAGATTTTCTTCACTCTATAACAGTTCCTGAGGAGAGGATAGCATGGCCTGGCTTGCAGGATATAAATATCGTAAACAGATAACAATAGACGGTTCAACCGTTGGAGAGCAAACTGACTACAATCTGAAGTTGACTGTTCATAAGGCCGCGAATAGTGATTTGGATGATAATGTTTACTTAGAAAATCACAGTGAGACTTGGCCCAACGATATTCGGTTTACCAAGTCGGATGGTACCACAGAGCTCGATTACTGGGTAGAAGATGCGGATAGGCATTTCACAGAAACTGGCGTTGCGGCGCCTTTTTATCCTAATATACCTCCAGCAATCTGCCACAATAACAAAACCTATGTCGTCTTTCAGGGGGATAGCTTAGACCCCTACATTACTTATTTTGACCACGTAACCAAAAGCTGGTCAGCACCTGTCAAGGTAGGAACTAATCCTTTAGCGGCTGATGATCATGGTGTTCCTAGCTTACTACGGGACAGCTCGGGCTATTGGCATGTATTCTATGGATGCCACAATACTCTAATGCAACACGCAAAATCTACTAACATTGATGATATTTCACTGTGGACGGACAAAGGAGACATTGGCCTAGCCGATATGACCTATCCTGTACCAATTCTCGCCAGCAACGGTGATATTTATTTGTTCTACAGGAAAAAACTTGCTATAGATGATTATCCTGAGTGCTACATTAAATCAGGTGATGATGGTGAAAACTGGGATGCTGAAGTCAAGATAATCGATTTCTCTGCCGTTAGCAATCGTGTCTATGTAAAGAGTGTTGAATTAGAAACAGGAACTCCTGAGAAGATACACATAGCCTGGACTTATTCAGATGGCCCTGGCAACTGGCGAAGAAATATTTATCATGCGTATCTTGTCATCACAGGTGGTGATGCTGGAAAGTTATTCAGCATGGATGAGACTGATTTAGGTGTATGTATAACTAAGGCAGAGGCAGATGCTAATTGTTTAGTCTATGATTCAGGAACCAACAGTGTTTGGGGACCTGCAGCTCACATTTATGGTGGTGTGCCATATATTATCTTCCCTGAAGACGATGGTGCAGACCACCCACAGCATTTTAAGTTTACTAAGTGGAATGGCTTATCCTGGGACAGTCCAGTAATAATTAGCGCAGTTCCTATCAATGCTAGGTGGGAAGCGCCTGTTGATTTTATCGTTCATTCTGCAACTGATATTGAGGCCTACTTTGGCGTGCAATCAAGTGGATTCGACAGAGGGGGCGATATTGTGAGGTGGGATTATGATGGCAGTTGGTCTGAAACTAATGTGCTAATTGAGGCGTATGAGCAGTTATCTTTTCCTTGGATAGTAAAAGACTACCAGGAAGAACTTAAAGTTGTTTTCACGACTGTAGCAATCGGGGACTATAGCACAGGATTGAAAGTTTTTGCCTATGGTGACAAGGGTTTCCTCCCTTCAGCAGCAGACCCCACAGCTACTATTTGGCCAGAGTTTGATTCTATACCTGTTGACCCAGGCTCAGCCAATTTCTATATCTATTATGGTAAGGTAAATGCCAGTTCGGCGAGTAATGGCAGTAATACCTTTCCCTTCTTTGACCACTTTCTTGGTGATGGTATAGACGCTGGTAAGTGGATAGAGTGGTTGACAGTGGGTGTAGGATACTACAGTGTTTCCCACTCTATCTTATACATAGTAGGATCAGTTGGCTCTTGGGAGGGCGTAGGCGCTAAAATTAAATATTCGGCGCCCAAAGCCTTTAGATTCTATGCCAAGATGGATGATGATGCTGACCACACAATCATCGGGATCGAGCAGCGTTGCGACGGTGGTGGGGGAAATAAGGATAATGCTGAATTTGCCTATGATGTCGCGGCAGGAAATAAAGTATTTAGAACTTATAATGATAGCGTAACAACAGCCGATGCTCGCGCCCCTAGCTTAGCCACTTATAGAACGCTGGATATACTATGGACTGCTATTGCTGTTAAGTTTTACGTGGATGATTCTTTAGAGTCTACCATAGCTGCAAATATCCCTGACGAATCCTGTGGTGCAAATTTCATTATAAAACATCTTAAGCATATATGGGTGGACTGGGCATTGGCTAGGGAATATGCTGATCCAGAGCCAACCTGGGGGACTTGGGGAAGTGAGGAAGAAGAATCACTACCATCAGCAGGTGGCGGCTCGATGGCAGCTAAATTGATAGGAGCAGGATTGTTATGAACTTAACAGCTAGTAGTTTAGCCAAGCTAATCATCGGTGTGCTGTTCACCATTGGCTTTATCGTTGGATGATGAAACTAACTTCAGACGAGATCCACGCCTTCCTGATAGGCTTTGCTGAGACCTTCTGTCCCTGGGAGCCTAGATACAACAGCATGCTTCCCATCCCTACGTGTCTCGAGAAGGAACTGCACTACTATGGTGTTGGTAGAGACTGTGGCTTTGTTGCCTTAGGTCTCTTTCTTGTGATATTGGCAAAAATAGCAAAGGAGGTGATATCATGAAATGGACTCCGGACAAAATCACCGCGATGGTCCTGGTGGCCGGCTGCCTGGTCCTTATTTCACCGGCCGGAACACCGAGGTGAAATCTATCCTGGCTATGGCATCTGTTTGGCTATTTGGTTCAACTTATGCGGAAATCAAGGG
>JAUVYX010000065.1 GCA_030602865.1 Dehalococcoidia bacterium
ATTTTCATCCTGCTCTACGGCATCGCAGTAGCTCTTCTGGCTTTGGCTGGTGATTTCTATTCCTTTAAGCTCGGACAGTGGCAGGTTGGGTAGATTGACATTCAATAATAAATGCTCAGATAGCATTCCATCTCTGATAAAGGTGGCCAGCAGTGCTGCCATCCTGGCGCTGGGCTCGAAGTGCAACTCGCCATCGTAGCCATTGAGAGAGATTGCCATAGAAGGGATATCGTGCAGGTAACCCTGTATGGCGGCGCCCAGTGTGCCGGAGACGATGACATCGTGTCCCATGTTGGAGCCTCTGTTGATGCCTGAGACAACCAGGTCTATCTCACCGGAAAACAGGGAGCGCAGGGCTATGATAACACTGTCAGCAGGAGTGCCTTCTACCGAGTAAGCCTCTACTCCTGCTAACCTTGATTCCTCCCTGTTAACCCTGATAGCTCGCTTCAGGCTGATGGCAGTGCCCACACCACTCTGCTCCTGGTGAGGAGCCATCACTATCACCTGTCCTATCTTCCTGAGCTCTTCCGCCAGTGCCCAGAGACCGTCAGCTTCTATCCCATCGTCGTTACAGGCTAGGATCTTCATAAGTCTCTTTAGTTTCCTTGTTAATTTTCAATATTCTTGGCTCCTTATCGGGCTCGATAAGTTTTTCATCGACGTAAAGGTCAAAGTCATATCTTTGAAGTAAGCCATATTTAATATCCAGTCGGCAGGGCACGCCATCAATGTCGAAGATACGTTTTGGCTTGCGGAAATATATTTGCAATGCCTTTGCCCCGAATGTGTCAACCACGAAGCCATCGATTTTAATCCAGGCTAATCCAAGCAGGTGAATCCGCCTTATCTCTACCACTCGCTTTTCATTGTTTATTTTAACAGTCCAGGTCTTCCGTAGATTTCCAAACATAATTTAATTCTCCATCTTACAGTATAGTTATTTTAGGATATGCTATTTTGCTTGTCTTGGGGAGCTGCTGTCAAGCGGCAGTCTCTTCCAATACAAGATAAGCCTGGAGATGGTTAAGTGCTTCGGTATTTACCATGCCCATTGTTACACCTTTCCCCCTGTCTCATCTCTGCTTTTCCTCTTGCATTCCTGTTTTCTTTTATGTCATTCCTGCGAACGCAGTAATCTACGCCTTGTGATCAATGCCATTCCCAGACACTCGTGAAAACAGGCATTATATGAAAGAGGTTGTCATTGTAGACAGCAAAGAAAGATATTTCTCTTGCGGTATTTCTATGTTAATGGCAGGTCGTATATGCGCCAGGTTTTATAGCGGTGTCCCCCCATGAATACTGACGGCCTGAGAATTAGTACGTTGTCTTCCAGCAGCATGGAGGTTTCACATTGCTGGTAACCATGCTGGATGGCGTATTTCTTTACCTCGTTGAACAGAACAGCATCGATACCCAGTTTGCGGAAGCCTGGTCGTACCCCAAAGAACATGAGCCTCATCAGCGGGATGTGCCGTCGCATACGGAAAAGGCGGGCCAGCCGTATAATATCTGAGTCACCATACCAGTGCCAGCGTGGGCGCAATGCCTGGTAGGGATCTGGAAAGGCGCCAAACAACGCAGCAGGTTCTCCCTTGACGAAGGCGAATCGGACGAGGTTGGGGTCTGCAACCAGGCGAAGAAAATCTGCCAGGGCCATGGCCTCTTCACTGGTTAGGGGAAGGAATCCCCAGTTCTTCGACCAGCAATCGTTGTACATTTTAACAATCAGGTCCACCTCTGTAGCCAGTTTTTTGAGGTTCAGTGACCTGGTTTCTATCTTCCTGCGCAGGCGCGCATTCTCTGCGAGCCTCTTGAGTCGGGGTGATACAGGAGTCTGTATGTCCATTATATAGGCATGATAGTCTTTTGCCTTGAGGAAACCATATTGCTCCAGGAACTCGCTGTAGAAAGGTGGATTGTGAGTCAGGTCCATGGTTGGAGGATACTGGAAACCGTCTATCAGTGTCCCCTGTCGTTCGTGAGTGGCATTAGAGTATTCGCCAGGACCACGAAGGATAGTCATGCCACGTGCGGATACCCAGTCTCTGGCACTGTCCAACAGCGCCCTGGCAACTTCGTAGTCATGGATTACCTCGAAGAAGCCGAAGAACCCGATACGAGAGCCATAGTAGTCATTAAATCTTTTATTGATAGATGCCGATATTCGACCGGCCAGCTTACCGTTTTGCCATGCCAGGAAGTGGGTTACCTCTGCGTGCTTATGGTAGGGATGCTTTCTTTGCAGGAGTCCCTCCATGCTCAGCAGGCGATTGCCGAGCAGGTCGGCGTTCAACGGTGGCGTCCAGCAGGGATCGCTCTTATAAAGGCGCCATGGCAACATGGCGAAGTCCCTTATAAGGGGGTCACCCAGTGGAATTTCCTTAACAACTGGTACTGGCGTAATTTGTAACCACCTCTAAAGGAAGAAACTACTATTGAGTATAGCATAACGAATTTTGCACGGGTATTGGAAGAGACTCGCTCTGGATTGTATCTGCCGTTGGTAGTAGAATTAAATAAGCTTTAAGCGAATTGAGCAGACTCTGAGTTCGTCTATATGGTAGTATGGTGAAATTGAGAGGAAGACATAATTAGAAGACGGGTGGGGAAGTTAATGAAAGTAGGTAAATCTAAAAATACTTCAGAGGAAATATTATCTTTAACAGGGATAACGATTAATGGGAATCATCCCTGGGATATAAGGGTCCATAATGAAGGATTTTATCAAAGAATCTTAGCTCAGGGTTCACTTGGCCTCGGGGAGTCTTATATAGAGGGGTGGTGGGATTGTTATAAGCTCGACGAATTCTTCTACCGGGTCTTCCGTTCCAAAGTAGAGAGCAAAGTCAGGCACAGTAGGGCATCGCTTTTTAAAATTTTACTGGCAAAGGTTTTTAATATGCAGTCAAAGAAGCGAGCTTTTCAGATTGGGGAGAAGCATTATAACTTAGGCAACGAACTGTTCCAAAATATGCTTGATAAACGGATGGTTTATAGTTGTGCTTATTGGAAGGATTCTCATAGTCTTGATGAAGCCCAGGAGAACAAACTAGACTTAATTTGCCAAAAATTAGGGCTGCAACCCGGAATGAGGGTACTTGATATTGGTTGTGGCTGGGGCAGTTTTGCCAGATATGCTGCCGAGAAATATGGAGCGGAAGTAACTGGGATTACTGTGTCCAGAGAACAGGTGGAATTTGGGAAAACATTATGCAGGGGGCTCCCGGTTGAGATCAGATTACAAGATTACCGAGATGTCAACGATCGGTTTGATCATATAGTTTCTGTGGGCATGATTGAGCATGTTGGCTACAAAAATTACAGGACATATATGGAGGTGGCGCTCCGTTGCTTAAAGGATGATGGTTTATTTTTGTTGCATACTATCGGCGGAAACAAATCGGTAACTGCCATAGATCCCTGGATAAACAGGTATATTTTCCCCAATGGGATGCTGCCCTCGATTAAACAGTTGGGTAGTGCGATTGAAGGATTGTTTGTTATGGAAGACTGGCATAATTTCAGTGCTGATTATGATAAAACACTTATGGCGTGGCATAGCAATTTTGAGAAACACTGGAACAAGATAAAATCAAACTACGATGAAAGATTTCACAGAATGTGGAGGTATTATCTGCTATCGTGTGCAGGGGCATTCCGGGCAAGAGGGAATCAGTTATGGCAACTTGTTCTTTCCAAAGAAGGCATTATCGGGGGCTATAAATCTATACGGTGAAGATTAAAAACTGGTTCCGTTCCGAATCTATGGATAGAATAAGGGAATGTTAGTGAATGAAGAGTGGTTAAGGGTAACTCCTTATCCTGAACTGTGGAACAGAACCGTCCTTGTCCCCAACAAAACAGTCAAGCAGTAAGGCTTGAATCATCCAACCTCAACCCTGTTTCTGATCTGCTCCCCGAAAACTAGCCCATCAATTCTCCTCGTATACCAATTACAGTACTGAAACAGGAATAGCCGATGTTTTATGTAATATTCAGCCTTTTCAGAACTATGGAATAGCTAACTACTTTTTTTACGCTGTGCTCTTTTATGCACTCAAGAGATTAATGCCGTCCTTCAGTCCTTTCAGTTACTTTTTCCCAGCAGATAGCCAACCAGGAACAGCACTGCTCCGCCAATACCTATCAGCAGATATTTGACCCACCCGGACAGCATCGCTAAACTGAAGCTGATAAAAAATGTTCCCCGACCTGTCCAAGGGCTTTCATTGCCAGCCGCATCCACTGACTGTACTCGCCAGTAGTATGGAGCCCCCTGGCTGCCCGGTATAAGCTTCTCCCCCTCATTAAGAGTATATCCAGACTGAGTCAGCCCTGTTTTCTCCAGCACTGTTGAGCTAAATTGGTTATCAGTTGAAATCTGGAGGGTATAGGTGACCGGTTCGCTGGGATCGGTAACATCCCGCCAGTCAAAGAGAGCCAGCGAGTTTACTTTTGCCCCATTAGCCGGCAGCAATGGCTGCGGAGATTGTGGAGCCATAGAGTCTATAGTAAATGTCAGTGCTTTGCTGGTGTTATCACCAGTTACGGTAATCGACTGCTGTCCGTTATACCCAGCGGAAATAGTAATAGTAGATGAGAATTCTCCATTGGCATTAGCGGAGGTAGTTGTCGTCTCCGCAATAAAAACTATGGTAATGGCAGAATTAGGAGTGAACCCCGAGCCACTCACCGTAAAGGTATCACCAACATTTCCTGCCGTCTTACTAAGCTGTACTATCGATGTAATAGTAAAATCTACTTCTGCCTCATTACCATCATCATCTTCAGCGACTATATCATAGTTGCCGGCGGCTTTAAATGGAACCTTGAAAGTCAACTGAAAGCTTCCATCGCTGTTCGTATCACCCGTTTTTACCTCGCTGCCATCAAAATCGATAGCCACATCATCAGATGCAGCAAAGCCGGTAGCTGAGACCGTTATCGAATCACCCGGCGCGGCGCTTTCCGGACTAACAGTCATCTCAGATTCCACCGTAAAAGTTGCTTCAGCCACAGCATCTGAATCATCGGTTACGGTTATCGTATGTTCACCGGCAGAAGCCTTCGGAATAATAACGGTGCATTCAAAATCACCATTGCTGTCTGTACTATCATCACCGCTGGCTATATCCAGGTCATCCCCATCGAATTCTACGGTTATATCTTCAGAATCAGCAAAATCTGTGCCGGTAATCTCAACCTCGGTACCCACCGTTCCCTCATCAGGATCCAGCTCAATCTCAGCAGATATAACTGTAAATTCAGCAACTGCCAGAATCTCGTCATCATTTTCTGCTGTCACATAAACGTAGTACGTACCACCTTGCACATCCTCGTCTTCATCACCGTTAGTTAGCTCATCAGGTACGTTAAAGCGCGTGCCAAAATCGCCGTCCACATCAACGCTCACAGATTCTTTCACCAGTTCATAGTTATCAACTTCATCGTCAATTTTATCCCCTGCCTCAGCTTCATCGGCAGAGAAATAGATATCAACATCGGTATACAAACTAGGTTCAAAATTCTCTCCGTCGATGTCAATCCGATCGCCGATTTTCCCCTCTTCAGGGTTCAGGTCAATATCCTCAGAAAGAGCGAATACCTGGGAAGCAGGTAAAGCCACTATCATAAGAGACAAGAGAATACCCACTACCAACATATGCAAAATCCTCTTATATTTCATTTCTAATTATTCTCCTCCAGCTAATTATAAAGCAATAACGTTAATCTCTCACTAAGGTTTATAGCATGAGCGATTATTTAAGTGAATTATAAAGCAATTACGATAATTTTTCATTTTGACGAAACG
>JAUVYX010000171.1 GCA_030602865.1 Dehalococcoidia bacterium
CCGCACCATTCACCCAGGATTTCCAATTGGTGGTTGCCGTGTCGTACAGGTAAATAACGCTTAAGTTGTTAACGTTACCACTGGCAAGGTTACTGGCGCTGATAACAGCATTGATATCAGTGTTTGCAGGTATCAGCGGCAGGGAAATCAGGTTCCAGCCTGCTGCCAGGGGAATATTCACTTGAGTGAGAGTAGCGCTAGTGACACGCAAAGTAGCTAGCACAGCCACTTCAGCCTCATCAGGGTCGTTGCTGGCAATAACTATATTTGCGCTGTAGTCGCCTGCAGCAAGCCCGGTGGTGTCAAAGCTCACGGTTACGTCCTGCGAGCCGCTGGGGGCAACCGTGCCAGAACCAGGGATTTCGCTGAGCCATGCGCAATCTACTGAGGTGCCTACCTCGCAGCGAATCATAAAGTCATCGGTGGATGACCATAAATTCCACGAACCGTAAATGAAATACCAGTCCCTGTTACTATCCGGAGCAGTTGTATCTGTGGATAATGCTTCGCAATTTGGGTGGACAGTCATCTGCCGCATAGCGACATAGAAATCGCCCGAGGGAATGGTTATTCCCATGCCTGAGATGTCCACGCTTTTCCATCCCCAGTCAGTGGCAGTGGTGGTGGTGGTACCCAGCATTGTTCCCGGAGCGCCACTGCCTCCGTCATCATCCCATACCTCGACCTCGAACTGCTCATGGTCGCTATCAGGCAAATTAGGATAGATGTTAAACCAGGCGGTCTCGAGCGTGGCTGGATAGGAGAGGGGGGTGAACCTGACACCGAAACGATTTCCTTCATAGCCAGGAGTCCATGTCCAAGCATTCTCAGCTGTTCCATCGTCATATTTCAAGGCGTCGTCGTAGCCGGCGCCGAATTCTCCTATTGGAGCTTGAGTTTCTGACGACGGGGATAACAGTACCAGGGCATCATTTAATCCTTCTCCCATGTTTTCAGGAGGAGAAAAAGGCGTCCCGTCTCCAGCGGGAGCGGGAGCAGTCACTACGGTCGTGTCTTCGTCGGTAATATCGTAGGTAAGGTCAGTGCCACCGGTATTAGCGATGTTAAGCGTGCTGTCCCAGGTGGTATTCGGGGATAGCGTTACACCAAAGCTGGGTGGAGAAACAGAGATGTCTGGGGGGTCTGCTGTTTCAGATGTCACCCTTGCCCTGAGGCAGGTATTCCTGCCAGATAGCCCTTGGTCATACCAGGAATCACCATCAAGGTGCCTTGTATAACATACACCAGTCTGTATTGGAGGGTCGCATCCGTACAAGCCAGTGATTTCAGTTTCAAAAGGTATTGGTAAATTGTAGCCGGGGGTAGTCAGCTTGGCGGCGATGGTAAACGACTGGCCATTGGTCAACGAAACGGGGGAAATAAGCGGTATGGAATAATAGCCAAGCTCCTCGCAGCTTCCCGATTGGGAGCTGACCGGGCTGCCAAGTCCATCAGCCGGGGTATCATCAAGGTAAACATAAATTTCATACGCGGCATTGTTGCTGGTGGTCCAGAAATCCACATGGGTGAGGTTGCCATCCTGGCTTGAAGTATAGACATTTGCCATCCATGCAGCATTATCACCCCAGCCAAGATTAAATAACCAGCCAGCCTCATCCCAGTAGTACAGTTGTTCATTAGCATCGTAATTCTTATACTTAAGATAGGCTATCTTGGACAGGCCACTTGAGTCGTATGCCAGCCAGAAATAGCCACCGTTGTCACCCCATCCTGTGCCCCAGCTATTCTTCACCAGCCATGCCCCGTTTCCACCAGACTCCAGCCGCGGAACGCTATCATCCCAGCCGATTATGGAGACGAGATGATTGGTAGAATAATCGCCGGCATAATCATAGACGCTACCATATGTCGGAACGTTATGCAGGTGGGCAACATCATGGTGATAAGACATGGTGACAGGCCCTTGAGTATGTACGGCGTCTTTTATCAGGGCAGTCTGGCTTTGATCATCGGTTACATATCTATATCCGTTGACTATCTTTACAGGTGTACAACTGTCACATGTACAGGAACCGTCACAATTCAACCATGGGCAATAATAAGGGTTACATGACTCTAAAACAGCGCCTTTCTTAATAAACACCTCACTTGCCTTATTGCTGTTCCCTCCAGCCATACAGGGGTCAGTCGCATCATCATAAAGGTATGTCCACGAGCGGTCGACACACAATGCTACGCTCTGCTCTGAGAAGTCATCTGTCGTGCCTTCGCCTATTAAAACCGCTGACTCTAACACCGAGGTGGTGCCAAAAGTCCAGCAGGTGCCACAGGGGTTCTGGTCCTTTATCGGGGTCACTTTACCAGTAGCCCTCCAGTCAAAGCTGCTGGGAAGAGTGTCAAATCCTTTGGCTCTCTCCACGGGGATTTCATCTACGTGGCTCAAATCCATAGTTGGCGGAACATAGCCGTAGAAAGGTTCCGGTGGATTTTCCTGAAATTCAAGAAATTCGGGGTTTACGGGAGCTATTTGGAAGCCTTCCCCTGCCTGGGCATCAGCCACATCCTTTTCATCAGCCATGGCATTTCCTGCAATCCCTGCACCCACAACTGAGAACAGCAGCATCAGGCACAAAATAATATATATCCCCGCTTTCAGCCAACTACGTTTCCTGTTCCACTTGAATTTATTCACTTTCTCTCACCTCTAAATTATTCAATCACTATTCCACTATTCGATGGTCTTCTGTTACCTTTTTAAAATACCCTAAAGGATATCTATAAGTTTACTTATCTGTCCTGATTTGTCAATAGCTCTGGAGAGGGGGGATTAAAACTACTCTCCTGGATTAAACTGAACTTACCGCCTTTAATCAAGCCTGATGGTGGATACCTGCTTTCGCAGGTATGACATTGCTGAAAATTGTCATTGCGAAGGGTCGGAGCCCCTGCGGCAATCCGGGTGGTAGTGGGGCACAGCCAGTGGCTATGCATTACTAAGGCGGAGTGATGGTGCCATCAGCGTTCATGTATAGCCAGTAGCCGCAGCCGGGACTCAGGGTATCGAAGGTGTTTCCATATTCCGTCCAGGATGACCACTCTCCAGCAACCGCGTTCCAGCGGTATACCACGACATAATCGCCATCGATGCTGTCGAGGTATGCTTCCAGCGCCATGTCATTGGTAGAGGTAAAGCCAACCATGTTCCAGCCAGTGAGCACCGGGTAGTTTGGAGATGCTGCCTCCGTACCATGAACTGTAAGTGTGTCGGCATCGTTAGCATATATCCAGTAGCCAAGACCATCTTCCATTTCGGTTAACGTGCCTGAACCATTAATCCAGTTCTTCCATGTAGCGGTTGCCGTATCAAAGCGGTAAACCAAGCTGATATTGGTTATATTTCCGCTGGCAAGGTTATCAGCACTGAGGATATCGGTAATATTCGTGCTCAGTGGAACCAATGGAAGTGACACAAGGTTC
>JAUVYX010000063.1 GCA_030602865.1 Dehalococcoidia bacterium
AATCCTTTCACAAGGATAAAAGTTACCCCACTAATTGTAGAAGTCGAGTTCCAGAGAGAGTTTTACAAAGCTTAATATCAAGTTCAATAAGTAAGTATTCTACGGAAGCATGCTGGCGCTTTGACGTTGGTTTTGACGTTGACAGGTAGATTCCTGCTTTCGCAGGCACAGGTTTCGCAGGAATGACATGGGGAGGCGGAATTGACAAATAAGGATATAAATGCTAGTTTTCTTATAGATAACTTCAGGGCTATGGGTGAGCACCCGAAACATGGTGGTCACTCGTAGCCCTTATAATTTCATTCTATTGTAATGTCTTTTAAGGCAATGAAGTCAAGCAGCTCTTTTCTCTCTTCAGTTGCTTTTCCTTGGATAATATCTTTGACAGCATTAACAAGCTGACTTGCAACCTGTATTGCATCAGTATAAGCAGAATCCACATGGCAAATATGTTCAAATCGTGGCAGGTTCCAGTTTCCATGTAAATATCTCTCCAAATTATGATTTGCCTCACTGCTCATCTTATAACGATCAAATACCAGTTGAATTTCAGAATCCTTGTCCGGTACGAAGCTACTAAAGTGGAATTCTAGTAGTTTTCTATGAATATAATTCCTGAAATATATTGGGTTTTGTTCCGTTAATGAATGCGGCTTAAGATAAGGTCCAATATAGCGATCTTTCAATAAGTAAACACAAGAGCAAAAAAGTTCGCCACGATAGTGCAGTTCTTTAAGCGGATTGATAAACCTAATTGAATCACTATGCTTCGGCAAAGTCTTAACATCATAAGACCTGCCCTTACAATATTTCCAATTTAATATATGAGATAACAGGTCAACTAATGCTCTATCATTTACCTGCAAGCATAGTTCAGAATAATGAGGAGAACTGGCTCCTGATTCCTGGATGTATCCAGGGCCACCAGATTCGTCAATAAAAACGTAAAGATGTCTGCTCATTAAAAATATATTATATTTGTTAGCTATATTAAACTCAATACTATCGGGTCAGATTTATTGTTTATACGCACATAGTTGCATATCATACCGTTGTTTCATTCGCTGTGGTGATTATTGGGAGTTCTGGTTAATAAGGTTGCATGCTCCCACGCCACTTCTGCCAAGATTGCCACGGCAGCAGAGCTGCCTCGCAATGACGAAAAAGTGGACGGAAAACAGGAAGCCGTAGCCATAGCCATAGTGCGGTTTACCTGCCAAACACGGCCACGGCCCGGGCCATATTTTCGATTACATCAACGCTAAAAGGACATTTTTCTGCACACACACCACACCCGGTGCAGTCAGAAGCCTTCGATGATAATGCTTCATATTCTGAGATGAGGTTGTCGGTCATCCCGTATTCAGCAGTGTCTGTTACCCGGGTAGTTGTTCCGATATCAATGCCAACCGGACAGGGTAAACAGTGGTTACAATACATGCAACTCCCTCTTAATTTCCAGACATGGTTACTGGCGATTGCGGTATAATCTTTTTCCTCATCTGTAGCATCCAGGAAAGCCAGTGCCGCTTTCATCTCCTCCACATTTTTACATCCCGGTACCACGGTACAAACGCCGGGTTGGGAAAGGACATAATTAATACACTGAACCGGTGTCAACACAATTGAACTGGGGTTTTCTTTCACAAAAAGCCGGCCCGCCGCATAGGGCTTCATGGCAATGATTGCTACTCCATATATAGCACAGGCCTGGTACAATTCCCTGCGCTGCGGTGCAGACTTATCGCCGGCTGTCCCCGCCTCTTTCTGGAAGCTGTCCTGCCAGACGGCCTCCATATCCATATCTGCCGGCAGGGTATCAAATGCAGGGTTCATTGCGAACATAAGCACATCGATGTCCCCACTCTTTACCGCCTTCAGGGCAACAGGCACTCTGTGGCTGCTCATCCCTATGAAACGAGCTTTACCCTCACTCTTTAACCGCATCGCTAATCTAAAAAGCCCGTCTGAACCGAAAACTGTCTCGTAATCATCAGGCTCATCGACAAAATGCAGCATTAGTACATCGATATAGTCTGTCTGAAGCCTTGTCAGAAGGTCATCAAAATAATGCTCGGCCAGTGTGTTATCTCTCGTTTTGTAGTACTGGCCGTCTTTTAAGGCAACTCCTAAATGACCTGCCACCATAACCTTCTGCCGCCTGTTCTTCAGGGCAATTCCAAAATTGTCGCGAACACCGGGAGTAGCCATAAACAGGTCGATGTAATTTACTCCGTTGTCGACAGCTTCATCGACTACCGCAGCAATTGTATCCCTTGAGACGTTTTCAAGGTATTCTCCCCCTAAACCGACAACACCCACATCGACTCCTGTTCTCCCCAATTTCCTGTATATCATCATTGAGCAACCTCCCTGATAGATAAAGATTCTCCGGGCAACCTGCTCCATTTGCTTACTGATCAATATAGCCACACCATCAGTAGTTGGCTAAGGTATCAGTTGCTTATGACCAGACCCCATGAACTATAGCACTTTTTAATTTAGTCCTATTGGGCATAATTACTGGCATTGTAGCTTCAGGAGCAGGCAAGGTCACCCCCTGGTGGCCGCTGTACGACTTGACGGCTTGTTAAATAATAATGGACTATCCTATAATGGACGCAGAAAAATACCGTACGTGAAAGGAGTTAGAATGGAATATCGCAGACTTGGATACTCTGGGCTTAAAGTCTCTGAAATCGGGCTGGGGGGTAATAACTTCGGTGGAAGGTCTGATACAGAACAATCCATTAAGGTTATTAACGATGCCCTGGAGATGGGCATTAATTTCATAGATAGTGCTGAGTTGTACGCTAACGGAAAGTCTGAGGAAATAATAGGTCAAGCGTTAAAAGGGAAACGCTCTCAAGTTATCATTGCTACGAAATTTGCTTACCCGCGTTCGGTAACCCCTGCCCAACAAGGCGGCTCACGAGATTATATTATGAAGGCAGTGGAAGTAAGTTTGAGACGTCTTAACACGGACTACATCGACCTGTACTATATCCACTGGAACGATCCGTCAACCCCTATCCTGGAAACCTTGCGCACAATGGATAACCTGGTTCGATCTGGTAAGGTGCGTTATATAGCATGCTCCAATTTTGATGCCTGGCAGCTCAATGATGCCTGGTGGACCTCCAAAGCTCACAACCTGGAACCCTTCATTGCAGTACAACCGAAATACCACATGCTTGACCGCAGTATCGAGAAGGAGTTGGTTCCCTGTTGCGAAGCCCATGGCATCGGAGTAATACCGTGGGGGCCACTCGCCAGCGGCTTCCTTACCGGCAAATATCATCGTGGTCAGGAAATACCTGCAGAGATGCGGCTCGCAAAGCCCTTTTCAATCTATGATGATATCGTCACCAACGATAACTTCGATAAACTGGAAAAACTGGAATCCTTTGCAAAAGAGCGTGGCCACAGTGTCGGAGAACTTGCTATAGCCTGGCTACTCTCTTATCCATGGTTGGGTTCAGTTATCGCTGGAGTTATGAATAAGGAGCAAATATCAGCCAATATTGCTGCAGCAGATTGGAAACTGACTGCTGAAGACAAAGCCGAAATAGACAAAATACTCTAATCCGGACACTTAATAAAAGCATATATTGTTACCTGATTGCACAATTGTCCAACTTGTTTAGTCAGCAACAACTAAACTGACCTGCGCCCAGTAGTTGTACCACTCATTAAGTTAGTGGTAAATAGTTATAGGGGCAGGTCGCTTAATCTCCAGCTCTTATCTAGCCTGCATCCAGAGAAGAGTGCTCTTTAGTGACAAACCAACCTGCCGGATCCTTGAGATATTCGTAGTAGTCAAGCAGAACCAGGTGATGTTCTCTTTCTTCGGCAGCTAACAGCTGGTAAAAGTTTCTTTCAGCATCATAGGTGGCATCTTTACCTTGGCTTTGATAGAAATCATAAGTTTTGCTTTCCATATCTATGGCTGTTTGTATGGCATCGAGCTCAGTCTCAGAACCCTTTACCTTGATGTCTATCTCCCCGGCTGTCACAGCAAATACGGTTCTCAGTCTTTTGCCACCGTCCGGCTGAAAATCAGTTACCGGCCAGTCCTTATTATTTCGTATAGCATTATATATCTCCTCAAATTTCTGCCGGTGAACATCCTCTTCAGCAGCTAGTGACACCAGCAGTTTCTTACCTAACTCACCGATACCTTTCTGGCTAGCCTGCAGATAGTATTCCTTGCCATCAATTTCCATCTGGACAGCGAATTTAAGCCCTTCTAGCGCTTTATCCTGTTCAGTTTTCATTACCAACCTCCTGCTATGTTTAAACATAACTAAATTGCTTATGACCTCACTCCATAAACTATACCACTTTTAAAAGTTAGTCCTACTGGCATAATTACTGGCATTGTAGCTTCAGGAGCAGGAGAGGTAATCGCTATATTTGGCGACTTCCGAAGTGACTACTTTATTAACTTCCTTGATATCATAAAAGACAGCGAGGAGCGCCAACGACGAAGCAATATCACTCACCATGTCATACCCGCGAATGCGGGTATCCACCATCAGGCTCATTTCAAGGCGGTGATTTCACTTTTACATAGGTATGGTGGTTTATAGCTCGTAGCTCTAGCTCATGGTGCCCATCCTGCCCAGACACCGGGTGGATTCCTGCTTTCGCAGGAATGACATAGAGGGGGGCAGGAAGGACATAGGGGAGATAAGACTAACAACAGTGTAGAGCAGGATTGGCAACAGCGTGGAGCAAGAAGGACATAAGGGAACTACAGGATTAGCCAAGGGGGAAGACCAAGCGTGGAGTTAAATGAAAGCCAAGAACGCGGAAGATGCTCGCAGGTTCAGGCGAACTCATCCCGTGAGATGGCTACCAGTACTATGGCCACTATCCCCATCGGCAATAGCGACAGCGTCCCTGCGATTGCCCCTGCAAGCGCCCATTTCCACCTCTTCCTGCGCACGGCCAGGATTCCACCTGCCATGGCAAGTACGCCAATCACAATGGCCATCAGCGGTACCCCGAAGATAATGCTGGGCACAAAGGGAGGGATGTCACCCTTGCCAAAACCAGGGCTATTGCTAAAGCCAACCGCATAATTCATCGCTCCAAAGATCGCAAGTGCCCCTGAGAGCAGTGTGAGAATTCCTCCGATGATTGGCTTACTGGTCTTTTTCATGTCACCTCCTTTTCCAAGAAAGACTGTACTACGTTGTTAGTTAATATACTGCAAAGGCATGACCCCTCCATCGGACGAACAGGTGCCTTCCTCAGACAGCTTTATTAATCCAGTGTACCTGTGAAAATATGTTCTCTGCACTGGAACAGTGTAAGATCGCATAGCGCCAGGTTGAGGGCATACGCTTATCTATCAGATGCAGTTTCAGTTCTCTCCACACATGGGCGATCATTTGCTTGTTCTTTTCGTTCTCCTGAACCAGGAACTGCACTACAAATGCATCCCCGTGCGGCTGCAATACACACATCGGAATCATCTCATCTCCGTAGACTATTTTAATATGTTCCTTACCGGTGTCTACCGTTCCTTCCTGCAATGTGTGCCGTATCAGTTGTGTCATAGACTGATTCTCCTCGCTATCCATGAAAGTATACTACAACAGGGATCACCTCTACCCTTGTCATTGCGAGGAACATCAGCGACAAACAATCTGGGAGGACAAGGGGTTCTCTGGTGATAATCCATGCCCATCCCTACACCCGCCACCCAGATTGCCACGCCTTCGGCTCGCAATGACGAAAATAAACTGTCTACTCGGATATTAGTTCCCTTTCATAGCAATGGAATGTCTTTCGCTTTCCTATTGGCTTGCCCAGAAAGGTTAACTTTTCTATCGGTGAGCTGGTATGGATAAATTGGACCCTTTCAATCAGCTTTAATGATCTTATATTATCAGGCTCGACAAGGGCAAACAGTTTTCTGTAGCCCGCCTCCCTGGCACTATCAATCAGGCAGGTTAGTATATTTGTCATGACGCCGCTAACGGTGCTTGTTATCCAGTATCCTATCGCAGACGCAGTCAGTATGTCTGAGGATATCTCAACACAACCGACTATCTTTCCTCCAGGGTCTTTAATGAGAAATACGAAATACCTGTGCTCTTTCCATCCAAGATTTGCCCACTCAATAAACACACGTGCGTCCTCG
>JAUVYX010000142.1 GCA_030602865.1 Dehalococcoidia bacterium
GGGAACTGAAGGTGTAAAGGACCCGGTGATTATGATTGCAGGTGGATTGTGGCATATGTATGTTAATTTTGCACCAAGACCACAGACAGATGATTGGAGTAAATTCGACCGCATGCATCGCACAGGTAATGCTTTTGTCTCAGGTGAAGTGGCCTGTCCCACTGGTTTGGCCACCAGTGCTGATGGTGTGCATTTTTCTTGGGTTGGTGAAGTGATTTCTTGTGGAGATGCATGGGATCGTTACCTTGCAAGGATCAGCACGCTGGCCTATACACCGCCTTTTTTCACAGCAATCTATGATGGACGGCCTAATTCGGGGGCGAATTACTCGGATTGCCCCAGCTTGGCTATCACCACTGATCTGCGTACTTTTCATAAGGTGGATTATGGGCATGGCATTTTACACTCGCCATATGGACATGGCACGCTGCGCTATGTGGAGGCGTTACGGGTGGGTGATACCATGCATTATTATTACGAGATGGATAGAAAGGACTTTGCCCACGAATTACGCAGCATTGCTGTGGCGTTGGGATAACAGAATCTGCAATAATTACTCGTAGTTCACCGAGGTGTTACTTAATATGCCTTTCCCCTGGTGGTTTTCGCATAAATATATCAAATTCTATTGCTGTGTGATTATTTCCTTATGCTAATGTAGAGGTAAGTGAGTAAGGCGGCAATGCTCTTGGCATCACATATTTCTCCTGAAGCGATAAGTCTGGGAATCTCTGTTGGTGTAATTCTCAGGACCTCAATTTCCGTAGTATCCTCCGCTATCAACTGACTGGGTTTCAGGTCAGTAGCAAGGTAGCAGTGCAGGTATTCTGTTCCGTAACCAGGGGCAGAATAGAAGCCACCCAGTTTTTCTATTTTACCGGGCAGGGAGCCAATCTCCTCTTGCAGTTCACGACGTACGGCCTCAACAGGATCTTCACCGGGCTCAATACCGCCGGCAGGTATCTCCAAGAGTGATTTGCCCACTGCGTAGCGGTACTGTTGTACCAAAATTATATTGTTTTGCTCATCCAGGGCCACTACGGCAATACATTCACTGTGTTGTACTACTTCTCTTGAAGTTTCCCTTCCGTCAGGCATTTTTATGATATCAACGCTTAAACTCACAACTTTCCCCTGGTAGATGAGCTGACTTGATAGTTTCCTTTCAATTGACATAACAATTCCTTTTCGAACAAATTACTTAGCTAGAATGAACTATAGCAGCAGGCGATTTCAATCTGATATTTCAGGGATGGAATTTATTATCTTTGTCCCAGAGCAGGAAGAGGAGCAGTGCGGCCGTGCTCTTGGCATCACCAATCTCGCCTGAACTGATACGGTGCTCCAGCTGTTTTAGAGGAATTTTCACTAGCTCAATGCTTTCAGTATCTTCCGCTGTGAGTTGACTAGGGATGAGATCCGCGGTCAAGTAGCAGTGGTAATATTGTGTACTATAACCGGGCACAGCGTAGAAACCGCCCAAACTTATAATATTTCTGGGCAGGTAACCAATCTCCTCCTGTAGCTCACGTCGTACGGCATCGAGAGGTTGTTCTCCTGTCTCAATGCCACCGGCGGGTATTTCAAGCAGTGATTTGCCTGTTGAATAGCGAAATTGTCTTACCAGCAGCACATTGTCTTGGTGATCTATTGCCACCATTGCTACCACATCGCTATGTTTCACCACTTCCCTTATAGTCTTTTGCCCATCCTGCAACTCGACTATATCTTCGTTCAGGCTTATTGTTGTACCCAGATAAATCTGCTTGCTGGAAACAAGTTTCTCTGTTTTTATCATATTTATTGTTGTATCGGCTCCAATGATTGTTAGTACCTCCGATCCACAGATTTATTAGACTTGGCGTTTGAGGGCTACCGAATCGCAGTCGGGGTACTTTGGGCAGCGATAACAATCAGTCCATATTTTAAGTGGCAATTCTGCTTTATCCGTTAGATTGAATTTCTGTTTCAAAAAGAAATCAGGTGTATGCGCTAGACAAAATAACGAGCCCATTCCCAATTGCTGTGCTTCATCGAGGCAGGCATTAATGAGTAATGTAGCAATACCCTGGCGTTGATGGATCTCCTTGACAGCCAGGGAGCGTATCTCGGCCAGATTAAGCCAACTCACGTGGAGTGCTACACATCCAATAACCTGCCCTTCGTTGATGGCGACATAGTATTCTCGAATTCCCTCATAGATATCGCTAAGGGCTCGAGCCAGCATACAGCCTTGTCCTGCGAAGTAATTAATCAACTGTTGTATTGCGACGGCATCGCTAACGCTTGCCTTGACGATTTTCATAGCACTCCCTTTACATGTAATTTTTGCCACAAAGATTGGTAGAAATATTCTGGGGGATGGAATTTCATTAAACGGGTTACGAATGAACTGAGCGTAATGATGATGCTTTGCTCATCGTGTAGTGGGATTTCGATTTGTCCGTCGAGGATTAGTCCAGCCCTATCTCCGCCGCTCAGCTTTAACTCGACGACGTTCTCAGTAGCAAATACAAGAGCATTGTTTGGTCCGAGATGGCAGCATATTGGTTTCAGGACGAATTCTCGTGATTGTGGGTTGAGAATAGGGCCACCAGCAGAAAGTAAATAGCCAGTGCTGCCAGTGGGTGTGGCCACGATAATACCATCTGCACGATAAGTAAAGAGTGCCGCACCATCTATGAATACCTTGATATTTAGCAGTCGCGGCGTGCTGCATCGTAGCACTACATCATTCAAAGAGAGGAAGCTTTGATTGCCTATCTGGGTTTCCAGCATGGCTCTTTGTTCAATCCAGCCTTTTCCACCAAGCACATCGGATAGCTTGCCTGCTATTTCATCGCTGTTTAGTTCGGTGCTGAAGCCCAATCTGCCAAGTTTTATTCCCAGAATGGGGATACCTGTGGTGGCAACAATGCGTGCAACTCTCAATAAAGTACCATCACCACCGATACTGAGAACAAGGTGTGAGCTAGTACATTGTGCCTTGGCCTCATCTTCATCTTGGGTCGAGCAGTGCCATACAGAAATCCCCCGTGAGGATAACAGCTCGCAAAGCTGATTGGCTAAGAGTCGTGCTTTTTCGCGAAATGGATGGAAAAGAATGCCAACCTTTTCTATTGGTAATTCGAGCTTTGATTGGTTAACTGTTTTCTTTGTTAACATATGCGTGGTAACAACTCTCCTGATATCATTTCTACAATTCTCGAAGAACCAAGCCTGGTTCTCATTATAACTTTCCCTGGGTACGTTTTGGTAACCTCGCCGATGATTCGTGCCTCTTGTCCATAGCAGTTTTGTTGCATACGGGCCAAGATATTATCAGCGGCAGTGGCTGATACCACGGCAACCAACTTTCCTTCGTTGGCGATATTAATAGGGTCTAACCCCAGGAGTTCACAGGCTGCCTTGATCTCCTCCTTTATCGGTATCGCTTCCTCTTCTATGGTAATACCAATATTGGGTGACTGTTGAGTGAATTCATTAAGTGTGCCGGATAGCCCCCCCCTCGTGGGATCGCGCAGGCAATGAATCTCTGCTATGTTTTCTATTAATTCAGCTACCATCTTATTTAACGGAGCGCAGTCGCTTTGCACTGGCACATCGAATTTCAGTCCTTCTCGTTGACTCATTATAGCGATACCATGGTCTCCAATGCTACCACTCAGGATTATCTTATCGCCTGCCCTGGCATTGGACCCGGAGATGTCGCATCCAGGAGGAATTATACCTATACCCGAGGTATTGATAAATATTTTGTCTGCCTGTCCGTGGTTAACCACCTTGGTATCACCGGTAACAATGCTTACTCCAGCCTCATAGGAGCTGTTTTTTATCGACACAACTATGCGGTTAAGGTCCTCC
>JAUVYX010000203.1 GCA_030602865.1 Dehalococcoidia bacterium
TAACCTGTCATATTCTTTGCCAAGTTCGGCTATAACTTGCTCCTTTTCCTCTAGTCTCTCTTCCCAAGCTTCAACAGCAGCTAATTCCGACGAACCTTCACCATACACTTTTCCTTCAATTTCTTGGTTATATTGTTTCACATCATCATTGTAATCACTCATTAACCTGTCATATTCTTTGCCAAGTTCGGCTATAACTTGTTCCTTTTCCTCTAGTCTCGCTCCCCAAGCTTCGATTCTTAATGCGTCAGGAGAACCTTCCAATATACCTTTTCCTTCAATTTCTTGGTTATATTGTTCCACATCATCATTGTAATCACTCACCAACCTGTCATATTCTTGCGATTTCCATTTGCATTCCTCGTAGAAGCTATAGGATAATGCACTAGCTACATCTAGGTAAATTAGCCCATATTCCCTGCCTGTCTCAACATAGGCAATACTATCCCACGATGTGGGCTGAGGCGATGGAACAGTATCCGAAGAAGCTTTTATAAGTTCCTTAAGGCGCTCAACGCCTCCTACATTACCCCCTGTGCAATCAACATATACCAAGCCTCTGTCTGTTGTCTCAAAAGCATTTAAGGCATGCCCTATCTCTTCCCCTTCAAATTCTATGCTTACCCAAGCTGCTCGTATTCCTGCTGCTTCAGCATTATTGTGGACATCCTCAGCAAAATCACCACAGACATAAGATAAGATATCTAAGTCTTTAATGTAGGGATGCTCATCTGTAGAGTCTTCTTTAAGGAAAGTTACCAGTTCGGCATAAGTTGGATTGGCGGCACCAGGGATATTCATTAGTTCAATGGGTTCCCCATCTCCTCCAACGTGTATAGCTCCGTCTTCATAAATGTGTAGCGGCTTTTCAGTAAGGCTTTTTGTCTTAGTAGGTGTGAGGGCTGGATTAGGAGCAGTTGCGGGTGTTGAGGTGCAGCTTACAATGCTTAGAACTAAAGCTGAGATAATTAAAATGATTAGGACTAGCCTTCCCACCATATTCTCCCTTTGCATTCAGGACCCACTTATTGTAAATCAATCTTGATAAAAGGCGGAGGCCGCTTGCCTCCTTTCAATTACACATATTATACGAGTGTCGGCTATTTAGCCAATACGTATTTTATATAACCTTCAAAGCTCGAAATATTCAATGTCACTCTTGGTTATTTTGGTTTTGTATTGTTTCCCCAACACATCATCAGCAAATATATACCTAGGATTCAACCCTTTAGGAATTTTCCCTATCTCAACTCTTTTCTGGTCTTCGGCCGGGACACTTATACTCTCGCCTAACTCAGTCAATATCGGAGTGTAAAATGTTTTCCCTGGTAAAATAAACCCAACATTTTCAATGTTTACTATTCTGCGAGTATGATTTATTAACAATATATAGTTTCCCAAAAATACTATTCTTACTTTACGTCTTTCCCTCATTATGTTCCAGACGAGCGCAATACTACCTAAAATTACACCCAATAAAGCTATTCCAAAACTCAGCCAATTGAAATATATCACGTTCATGATTTCAGTATATCACATCAATAAACCATCTCCCTTACTAATTACCCTTCAAACTAATAAGGGGGAGCTAGTATCAGCTCCCCCACTTGCGATTATCTTACTACTTCACCAGCCGTCAAGAATAAAGGCTTTGCCCGACTTCCAGACGTTCTTGACTGCTTTCTATATTTGATTTAGAATCATTGTTGCTACTACTTCTTTCCCTTTTTCTTCTTTTTAGATTTTATTTTATGCTTTTTCCTACTACTTTGTTTCCGAAGATATTTCAATCGGAACCTTTTTATCCTTTCCAATTCCCTTTCGGCTGAATCAGCACGCTTTGAAGCAACTCCACCACTCTTTTCAGCTGATATTCTCCTTGCCGCTTCCATTTGCGCTGCTTCATTTGCAAATTGTATTACAGCTATTGGACGATTTGCGGGATTCATTCTATTCAATATCTCTTCTGGTGATTCTCCATACTTTTCTTCCAACCCAGTTCTATATAAATCACGTTGCTCATGTATGCTCAATTCAGCTTGGTCAATTACACCACCGAATACTTCTGCCAGAGTTTCATCATCCAATAGATTAACCCCTGATTCAGCAACAGCCATAAGAACTGTCTCAAAAGCCTTCTCAGCTTCTATTGATTCATCTGCTTTGCATATTGTTGAAACAAAATGAAAAAAAGATTCAGGTTGCCATGTAATCCTATCACCACTACCTTCAACCAAGTTCAATATCGATGTACTACTTATAAACCACGCGTCAGATTTGTCACCAGGATTGGACTTAATATAGTAATCACCACTTCTCTCTTTTTTAACGACTATCGAAGCCTCACCTTCAGGTAACGCCTTCCTATATGCATCAGATAAGTTATCTTCTGGCGCAACGGCTCCTCTTGTTTGTATTTCCTCCCATATTGCTTTTATTTCCTCAGTTCGCTCGCCAATCTCATGATAATCTCCTTCTGAGAATCCAGGCCAATCTTGTAAAGCAACTATTTCTATCCCTGTTTCCTTTATTGCGTTTTCTATCGATTCTTTCCTAATACGATGGCTCTTAATAATTGAATAAATATATTTTCCCCAATCACTTCTATTGCCAGCCTTTTGCCACCGGATGAAACCTCGTAAGAATTCGTTTGACTTTTTGTATGGCGAATCCCCTCTCGCAGCCGCCATCACAAATGGCGAATCTGGGCTATACTCTCCAATAACACCGGCAGCGAATCTCATATGTTCCATTGTTTCCTCAAATAGCTTAGCGGTCGAAAATAATCTTATTCCCATTTCCTTTAATCTTATTAAACAATCTCTCACTACGTAATTCCCTATATCTCCTAAAGCTAGTGCTCTAATCTGGACGTTAGAATCTATAAGCCAAATTGACTCAGTTGCTTGTTTTAGCCTCTCTAGAGCCACATCGCCTAGGACACCTAAAGCATGAAAAGCAAAGAAACCCCTTGATATTCTTCCCAGATATTCCCTCTCAGCAGTACCTGGCTTTTTGAAAATATCTATAGATATTGTGAAAAAAGCTTGCCGCTTTGTCCAAGTATTATATCGAGCTGACACTAAATTCATGTATCTTATTAGAGAACTTGGTATTCTACTTCTAGGAC
>JAUVYX010000186.1 GCA_030602865.1 Dehalococcoidia bacterium
CGTCAAACTTGGATTGGATTCATTACAGAAGATTCCTCCACCCATCTCAGCCGAATTCCCACTTACCTTTACATCCTCAAGAATTGGGCTGGAAATGTTGCACACGATTCCTCCACCACAACTAGTAGCCGTATTCGCGTTCACCATAACGTTCACTAAGTTCGGATTGGAATGGTTTTGACAGTGAATCCCTCCTCCGTTTGAAGCCTTATTTTCGCTCACTGTCACGTTCTTTAGAGTTGGGCTGGAATTATCTAAAAAAATCCCACCACCCCAATCGGAAGCCGTGTTCCCGGTAATTATCAAATTTGCCAAACTTGGACTGGAATTTTCATAGTGAATCCCACCACCATTAGCAGCTAAACCGTTTGTGATTGTAAAGCCACATAACACAGCTGTGGAATCTTCCCCATTATCAAATATTAACACGCTCCCATTTTGATTGCCATCAATCACCGTCTGGGATACATAGGAGATATTGCCCATTGTCAATGCCAGCGACCCCACCACAATGTTCTTGCCGTTTAAATTAATGTTCTCCACGTAGTTGCCTGGTTGCACCAGAACAGTATCACCACTAGAGGCAGAATTGATGGCATGTTGGATTGAAGCAAACGGATTGCTTTCAGAACCATCACCAGTTTCATCAGAGCCTGTGGTAGAGGCGTACCAGATGGGACCGGAGTAGGCTGTAGTAGGGCTTTCCCTAGCATATCTGAGATTGGAATGTTCTTCTTCATAATAAGCAATATGACAATAACCACTGTCATCAATAGAAAGTGAAGTCCATCCACATGTCACACTATTATCTACGACCTCAATTTGCCAGTCCGGATCATCCCAGTAGGCAAATCTGAGGCCGCCATATTGTTCGGCATAGCTGATGTGTGGACGATCATTTGCATCAAGGGCTAGAGAGATATAATATCCATATCCAATATCCGATTCGATAGTTTCAATCTGCCAGGCGCTGTTATCCCAGTGTGCATACTTAACCGCATAATCTGTTGCATCCCTATAGGATATGTGTGGATTGCCAAGACTGTCTAGAGCGATAGAAGAAAACGTGCCCACTGAACCAGTGGAATCTACTCTTCCAATCTGCCAGGTTGAGCCATCCCAATATGCATATTTTAGGTCACTTGACTTCCAATCAAAGTAGCTTATGTGTGGATGATTATTATTATCTAAAGCCAAGGAGCAGTATTGGAATTCATCACCTAAGAGTGTATCAGCACTCAGCGTATGCCAACCTAATGCATCCCTGTAAGCATACTTTAAATAGCAATCCCCGGAATTAGTGTATGCTGTGTATGCAAAATGTGGAAAAGCATCTTTGTCACATGCTATGGAGTTCCATTGACCTACATTCCCGTTATTGGGTAGAGAATCTATTCCTTCTTGTTGCCAGATTGAACCATCCCACCAGGCATGCCAGAGCTGTTCGCCATACCATAGGCCTTTATCGAAGGCAATGTGGGGATTTCCAGCAACATCAACAGTAATAGAAGTTACCCCATAAACACTTTCGGTTGTTTCCACCAATGCTATCTGCCATAAGGAACCGTCCCAATGGGCATACCTGAGTGAAAGTTGTTGGTTGCCTTTATAACTAATATATGGATAACCAATTGAGTCAACAGTAATAGCGCAACTATTTCCTCCTGAAGTGTCCACGGTCTCTATATTCCAATGCTGCGCATTTAGTGGAACAGTTGAGATCGCTATTAAAAAGTTAATTGATATGATTGATAATAATTTCTTCATAGTAAATTTCCTTTGATTTACTGGGATTTTTACCTTTCATCTGTATTATCGTGTTTTGTCTATTTAAGCAAATCAGGTAACATGGACGACCCTTATTTGGCTTATTTCCATTTTGAACTAAATCAATCTATCTAATATGTAGACATTATTTGTTTAATACTACTCAATGGGATAATAAATGTCAAATTAAATCGCTCAATTAAATGAAAGGCAAAGAAAAGACAAGGAAATTCATACTGATGTTACAATTGTGCAAAGTGGACTTGCCTTCGCCTATGTTATGTATCATGCTGCAAAAAATGGCGTCCAGCCGCTTATTCCTATTGATAAAAAGCAGTTTTTTAGCGTTATTGTATCAGACTTTCAAAAAATTGAAATCAATCACCGTTGCCCTTTTACCATCTGTTACGATTTTACTTGAGATATTTAGGAATTTCAAGATATAATTTGGCTGGGATGAAAAAATTTCAGAAAGAATATGATTGATTCATTACTGTATTTTGGTTAAAATCAATATAATGAACATCATATTATCAAAGCTTATTTAACCACAAATGAGCAAATTTTGTATGTATTGCTATCAGTTTGAGTATTGCAGTAAAAAGATGAATAATAAATTGGTGCTTTTATTATGCTAATCGTATTTATAGGAGGTAAAAGTGAAACGACGGGAGTTTGTAAAGAGGAGTGCAGTTGCAACTGCGGGAATTGTTTCTGCGCCATTGTGGTGGAATGCGTGTCAGATAAAACCGGAAAAATTAACTTCGGTTCAGGATATGGATTCGCTTTTTAGTGTATCAAGATCAGAGATGAGGAAACTTTTGTCTATCGCTCTATCACACGGTGGCGATCATGCAGACTTGTTCTATGAGTACAGGATAAATGCTTCTTTGAGGATGGAAGAAGATATCGTAAAATCCACCAGCCGCGGCATTTCAATGGGTATGGGTGTCCGTGTTGTTAAAGGCGATCAGGTAGGATATGCCCATACAGATGATATTGTTTTTGAAAAGATGAAAGAGGCGGCGCTGGCAGCTTCTCACATTGCTTCTGGAACATCAAAGCTGGGTGTTGCAGTTATAACAAGCTGCCACCCGAAGAATCTCTATGGATTGGAGGAACTCAGTATTGACGCAAAGCTCAAGAAGAAATTGTCTCTTGTCGAAAGGGCGAACAGTGCAGCAAAAAGATATCACTCAAAGGTTTCTAAGGTCTATGTCTCAGTTTTTGATGAGATGAAACAGATTATGTATATGGATTCCAGAGGAAAATATTTTACCGATGTTCAGCCGATGTTATTGCTCAGGTGCTACGTAATTGCGGAGGATGGAACTAACAGACAAGGCGCAAATATAGGGATAGGCAGACGCACCGGACTGGATTATTTTTCAGAAAAAGGCAATTCTCCTGAATCAATAGCAGAAGAAGCTGCGAAGATTGCAGTTACAAATCTCGATGCAAAACCTGCACCTGCCGGTCCACAGGTAGTTGTTCTTGGACCCGCAGATAGTGGTGTTTTGCTGCATGAAGCAG
>JAUVYX010000147.1 GCA_030602865.1 Dehalococcoidia bacterium
ATTTTATTTTGAAAATTTGATTTACGATTATTGATTTTCAGACCACAATCATATTGGCAATAATAAGTTGGAGGTCAATATGAGCAAGGAATCAACAGTCAAGAAACCCAAAGCACAAGCACCCAAGCTAGAGGAACCGCAGCTAGAAGTTGTAGAGCCAAAATTAAGCGACATCAAACTGATACTGGATGCTCTCACAGCAACGGTCTTAGACCATACTCGACAGATAGCGGAGCTCCAAGAAACACTGGCACGAAAACGAAAACCCGTATCTTCCAACGGCAAGGTTCAAATCAGAGACAAGAAAACCGGTACCACCTACCCATCCAAGAACAACGCCTACCAGACACTTCTCAAATCAGGCGAGCTCAAAGATCTGGTGGACAAAGGCATCTTCGGCGACAACCCAGCCAAGAACACCTTCGGCTGGTATGCCCTGGTAAGAGAGCTGCCGGACAGGTTCGAAGAGGTGAAGCCAGCGGAAGAGATGCAGCAGTGATAGACGGAGTAAATAGATTCAGCGGCTACATGTCTTCCCAGGAACTCGTTGGCTGGGGTCTGGCCAACCTGAGGATTAAGAAGCCTAAGGGGACTCTACCGGATAAACACATACGCGAGGTGATTCGCTGGGTAGGTATATGCGCGGTAGATACCATCTTTACTGGCGAGAACAAGCCTATCCTTGGCAGGATCGGCATCGGCTTGATGCTCACGGTAACGTTGCTGGAGTTTCCGGAGTACTACATGAAGTATTAGCTAAGCCAGTTCAATTGAATTGAAAGGAGGGAGCTTAGATGAAAACCAGACTTGACAGGATATCATGGAGAACACTATTCATGCTGCTTGGTATCATGATAGTAATAAGGCTGTTGCTGGAGATATAATAAGAGAAAGCTATGGTAGATAAAATAGTCAGGGTTGCTGTCTACGCCAGGGTCAGCACGCAAGAGCAGGCTGTGGAAGGCACGTCGCTGGAGCACCAGTCCGAGCAACTGGAGTCGTATTGCCAGATGCATGACTGGCAGATAACTGGCACATATATTGACCCAGGTTACACCGGGAAGGATGATAACAGACCTGGACTGAAGCATCTTCTGGCTGACGCCAAGATGCGCGTGTTCGAGAAGGTAGTAGTTTACAAGCTGGACAGGCTGACAAGGAAGTTGCGACTGTTGCTTGAGCTGGAAGAGAAGCTGAAAGAATACGACATATCGCTGCATTCAGTCAGGGAATCCCTTGATACTTCTACAGCTATGGGACGCACTGTATTTCAGATGCTCGGTCTTGTCAGCGAATGGGAACGCGACACGTTCATTGAACGCTCGAAGGCTGGGCGGATTCAGCGGTACAGAGAGGGTTGCTGGGGACCGGGGCGGCCTCCCTTTGGCTACACCTACGATCGCGAAACAAAAAAGCTCGTGATAAACGAGGAGCAGGCTAGGATAGTCCGCCGTATATATGATGAGTATGCCAAGGGGAAGTCGATGTGGGGCATAGCTAATCTGTTTAATGATGAGAAGATACCTCCACGCAGAAGTGGTAAAGGCTGGCGGAACAGCCAAGTCAGAGATGTGCTTTTGGACCCGGTTTACAAAGGGATGCAGGTTGTCAATGTTTACCAGAGTCGAAGAGACCTTCCAAAAGAGCTTCCAGAGACTGCAATACAAATCCAAGTACCTGCTATCGTGGATGAGTCTGTCTGGAACATAGCACAAGAGCGGCGTAAAAACAACAAGCGCCTGCAGCCTCCAAGGCAGAGCCACTGGTTGCTGCAAGGCCTGATAAACTGCGGACTTTGCGGCTATGGTTTCCGGACTGAGGTTACTCACAGCAGAAGAGGCTATGGTTGCAGGGGAAGGCTGAAGTATACACATCCCGACGGCTCACCAAGGTGCACATCACCTAGGCTCGATGCTGAGTGGGTGGAAAATGAAGTCTGGGGGCGGGTTGAAGCAATATTGAATGACCCTAACAAGCTTGAAGGACTACTGAAAGATACGATAGAAAGCTTGAAGAGCAGGGAAGCTGAACTGAACGCGAGGATTAGACCTGTTGATGAGCGCCTAGCCGCGATAGCTGAGCAGAAAGCTAGACTGGCTGATGATTGGGTACGACTGAGCATGGACAGTAGCAGGTATCAGGAGCTTAAAAGTAGCCTTGAGCAGGAGGAAACCCGACTGAGGTCGATAAGGAGCGAGATTGACCCAGAGCAGTTGGAGGAGTTGGAGCGCACTAGTGGCATGTTACAGTTCTGGAAAGGCCAGCTGCAAGCCATGGCATGGAATACTGAAAAGGAAGATGGAACTAAGGTTCGGGTAGTTGATAAGCCTCATAAGACAGTCCTTAAGGTGGTTGGTTTTGAAGATAAGGACATAACCAGCATAATGCACTTTCCGGCCACGAGGCGGGAGCTGCTTGATATGCTTCAGGTGAGATTGGTGGTGTTTATGGATAGAGTTGAAATCAAAGCGGTTCTTCCGATTGAGCCGATTGAAAGTCAATTGTTACGGTCTAATTATAGGATACAACAATTGACAATAAAGCTAATTATAAATTACTGACATAGAGGTTCAGTGAGCTTCCATGTAGTCCGCACACGTTCAGGAGAACGTTCGCGAGTAATTTGCATAGGAGTGGGCTGGATGTGGAGCATATTATGAGGTTGGGGGGATGGGAGAGCTTGGACATGGTGTTGAGGTATACCCGTTCAGTACGCTTTGAAGAAAGCCTGAAATTATATAGAAGGCTAGAAGTTTACAGCTCAAAATAAGCGCTAAAACAGATTTTAAAATAGTGCATAATGCACTACAATACAAAATAAACGCTTTTAAAGTGTATAGCTGGTATAAATGATTAGTTGCAAATATTGGAAGCTGAGGTGATAGGAATGGGAAAAGGTTGTATTCCGGGGACATGGGAAGCCAAATTGGACGGCAAAGTCTGGAAGATATTGACTGAAGACGAGCAGGTGGTAGCTACTCTGGCGGAAAGCACAGATGCCGAGTCCAGGGCGAAGATGATTGCGGTAAGCCCGTATATGTTAGAAGCGCTGAAAGGGGTTGTTGAGTTGATTGGTGATGAAGATTTGCCAGATAATGGTGAACTAAGTGGCGCGGCGGTGTGTGATATGGTGAGGAGTGCGGTTGAATTACCCGAAAAAAATATAGACAAAAAACAGCAAACGTATTGAAGCATGTAATCAACAACTTATGAGAATGAACCAGGATTCCATAAAGCAACTATTCCCATGTTCCAATTATCACCGAGCGATAATTGGAGAGATAATTAATACTATACCTTGCTTAGAGCGATACTCACTGAACCAAATAGACTCAATACTGTTTTGCATTTTAATATCTAAAATATACCAAACGCGTTCGGTTTCTAGGGATACTTCGTTTATTGATACTTTGAAGAAGGTCTTGCTGGTTGACCATAATATCAATATTGCAAGAATGATTGGGCAACCTAATTTGAGCATATCAGAGATCGAGGAACTTATCTCAATAATACATCAGACAAGCTCGTTGAGAAAAAACGGGGTTGAGCATGGTAACCACATCAGAAAAGCACATGGTATCTTTTTTACGCCGTACATTATAGCTACAAAGATAGCCGAGGAGGCTTTGTCCCTCAAGAGGCAAAAAATACTTTCATTGCTATCTGAGTCTAATGAGATAGATGCAATCCTAGAAGAATATTATAATTTCGTTAATATGGATATTACTGATCCGGCTTGTGGTACAGGAATAATTCTATCCGCTACGATTGATAAACTTATTAGTATCCATGAAACCATCACGGAGATTATTTCCTCA
>JAUVYX010000067.1 GCA_030602865.1 Dehalococcoidia bacterium
ATAGCCAGCCTCTCTCAAACCACTGATATGTTTCCAGACTGAAACTCTGGAAGTGCCAAGTTCCTTGCTTAATACTTCCCCTGAGACCTCTTCTCCACTATTACGTAAAAAACTTAATATGGTTGCTCTCATTACGTTAACCTGTTAACTCCATAGGTTAACGTAATTATCTCTCTTCGTCAACCTTAATAATTATTCATGGGAAAGAATACTGCCCGGACCGCTAGAATAAATTTAAAAGCAACTCCTCATAATGGCAAAGTATTGTAGTTTTCAATCCCTCCAGACTGTCTTCTGCTTTGAAGAGCAGGGCGATAAGCCGTTATAATGGCCTGTGACAAGCAACATGAACAACTTCGACGCTATCTTAAACCAGGTTTCCAAACCTGCACGTTACACCGGGAATGAATGGAACAGCATCATCAAAGACTGGGGGCAGACTCCTTTCCGGGCAGTCCTGTGTTTTCCTGAAACATATGAGCTCGGTGCTTCAAACCTGGCGCTGCCTATTTTATATAACCTGTTGAATTCGCAGCCCGGTGTTCTCGCCGAGAGGGTCTATGCACCCTGGATAGATATGGAGGCAAAGCTCCGTGAGCAGGGAACCCCTCTCTTCAGCCTGGAGTCCAAACGACCACTGCGTGACTTCGATATCATCGGCTTTTCCCTCGGCTACGAACTCACCTATACCAACGTGCTGAACATCCTGGATTTGGTACAAATCCCCCCCCTGAAATCCCAGAGAAATGACTCCTTTCCGCTGATAATCGCTGGCGGTAGCTGCACACTAAACCCCGAGCCAATGGCAGATTTCATAGACCTGTTCGTCATCGGTGAGGGAGAAGAGGTAATACTCGAACTGCTGGAGGTCCTCCGGGCATGCAAGGAAAACAGGGGGGAGTTACTATTACGGGCCGCTAAGATCAGTGGAATATACATCCCCTCCTTCTATCAGGTGAAATACAAAGAGGATGGCACGCTACAAGAATTTTACCCGACGTCAGCCGGTGCCAAACCTGTAATCCAGCGTAGAATACTGAGCAAACTGCCTCCGCCCGTAACCAGCCCAATAGTACCTTATATTGAGATAGTACATGACCATGGCAACATCGAAATACAGCGGGGGTGTACACGCGGCTGCCGCTTCTGCCAAGCAGGAATGATATATCGTCCTGTCAGAGAGCGTCCCTTGCAGGAGATAGAAGACGCAGTAACTAGTATGCAACATAACTGTGGCTATAATGAAATCTCCCTGCTTTCCCTCAGTTCCGGTGACTATACTGATATCACCGAGCTTATCACCAGGCTGTCCCATCAGCACTGGGGGGAGAGCCTTACCTTTTCCTTGCCCAGCCTTCGCCTCGATACAAACACTATCAACTTGATGAGCATACTACCTTCACGCCACAAATTGACCTTGACTTTCGCCCCTGAAGTAGGAAATGAAAAGATGAGACGCGTGATTAACAAGAACATTTCAGAGGAGATGTTGCTGGAAACTATCTCTACTGCCATAAACAGAGGCTGGACAAAGTTCAAATTATATTTCATGCTGGGGTTACCTGATGAAAGTGAAGATGACGTAAAAAGCATCGTTGAATTGATAACGAAGGTGCGAGGCCTTGACAGAAAGTTCAGACTGCAAATCAGCGCCTCTGTATTCATCCCTAAATCACATACCCCCTTCCAGTGGGTAGCACAGGATACAAAGGATAGTCTTCTCTCCAAAAGTGACATTTTAAAGCGAGGACTGCGACACTTGAATGTTGGATTCTCCTGGTCTGCCATCAATAACAGTATGGTCGAGGCAGCCCTATCCCGTGGCGACCGCCGTCTGGGCAAAGTCATTTACAACGCATGGTTATCAGGTTGCCGCTTTGATGCATGGAGTGAGCACTTCAATTACCAGAATTGGCTTGACGCATTCAACTCCTGTGGACTTGATATCTCTTTCTACGCTAACCGGCAACGAGAACTAGCAGAACTCCTGCCCTGGAGTCATATCGACACCGGTGTCACAACAGGGTTTCTCAAGAGAGAGTACCAGAAACTCTGGCGACGTGAATTTACTGAAGACTGCCGCCTGGGAAACTGTCAATCCTGTGGTCTGCAGAGATGGAACGAAGGCTGTTCTGAAAGAACAAAAAAGCTGAAGGACAGTAACTCTATACTGCTCCCCGATACCATGGTCCATCAATCAGATGATGAGCACTAAAGCAATGGCTGCTGTTCTAGTTCTATCGTTAGCTGCGATGTTATTGCAACTACAGACTCTCCCTCATTAAAGGACATCACTTTCACCCCGATGGTTCGCCTGTTACTACGCTCCGACACTTTCTCCATGGGGATATTTACTATCTTGCCTTCAGTAGACAACAACAGCAACTCCTTTTCGTTCTTGCTCACCAGCTTTGCGTCTGCAATTTCACCTGTTTTGTTATTAACTTTGTGGGTCTGTATCCCCTTCCCTCCTCGCTGATGGATCGGATAGTGATCTGCCGCACATAACTTACCAAACCCTTTTTTCGTCACCGTGAGCAAATAACACTGCGGGAAAATTACGTCCATGCCAATCAATTGATCATCATCAATGCGTATTCCACGCACCCCTCCACTAGAACGCGAGGCCGTGCGCAGATTCTCCACCTTGAAACGGATAGCCCTGCCCTTTCGAGTAACCATCACCACTTCACCAGAACCACCTGCAATCTTTGCGGATACCAGCATATCTTTCTTCCTTAAACCCATGGCTATTATGCCGTTCCTGCGAATAGAGGAAAATTTATCCAGAGAGGTCTTTTTAATCAATCCTTTCCTGGTTGCCATTAATAAGTATTGATTCGGAAGAAACTCTTCAACCGCCAATACGGCTGTTACTCCATCTTCCAAATTGATTGGAATCAGATTGACCAGAGAGGTCCCTTTGCTCGTTCGTGACAGGCTTTCAGGAATATCATAACATTTCATGCAATATACCCTGCCACGACTGGTAAAGAACAGCATATTAGCATGCGTATCAGCCAACAGAATTTGTTTTACCGCATCGTCTTCCCGTGTCACCATCCCCTTAACTCCTTTTCCTCCTCTGCCCTGCTGTTGATACGTTGCTGAGCGCATCCTTTTAATAAAACCATTCCGGCTGAGAGTAACTACCATTGTCTCATGCGGGATAAGATCTTCCTGCTGAAACTCTATCATTTCCTCTTCGGTGATTTCAGTACGCCGCACATTGTCATACTTTTTCTTCAATTGTGTGAGGTCTTCTTTAATAAGAAACTGTATCTTCCTAGGATTAGCCAGCAGGTCCTCAAGATAAGCTATGCTCTTTAGCACTTCTGTATATTCATCGGCAATCTTTTGCCGCTCCAGGTGCGCTAAGCGGCGAAGAGGCATATCCAGGATAGCTTGTGCTTGTATCTGGGATAAGGTGAAGGCTTCCATAAGGTTATTTCGAGCGTCTTCGACTGTCTCAGATCCTCTGATAACCTTGATTACCTCATCCATGTTGTCGAGGGCTATCAGAAACCCTTCAAGGATATGGGCCCTGCTCTTTGCCTTCTTCAACTCAAACTGAGACCGCCTGGTAATAACCTCGTGCCGAAAATCAATATAACAGGTCAACGCTTCTCTAAGATCAACCAGTCTTGGCTTTCCATCTACCAGAACAACCATATTAACGAAAAAGGTGGACTGCATCGAGGTACTTTTGTACAGGTTATTGAGCACCCGCTGATACTGCGCATCACGCTTCAGTTCGATAACCAGGCGCATTCCTTCCCTGTCCGACTCATCGCGTATCTCGGATATACCAACCAGCTTCTTGTTCTTAACCAACTCTGCTATACGTTCAGTTAAAGCTGCCTTATTTACCTGATAGGGCAACTCAGTGATCACTATTTGCCTTCTTCCTCCTTTTACATCCACTTCCCTGGTTTTAGCACGGACAACCAGCTTTCCCTTGCCAGTGGCATAAGCACTTCTTATTCCATCCTGCCCCATAATTATGGCTGCTGTCGGAAAATCGGGACCCTTTACAAACTGCATCAGTTCAGCTACATCCGCTTCGGGGTTGTCAATTAAATAGACAAGCGCATCACACAGCTCCCCAAGATTATGCGGGGGGATATTTGTCGCCATCCCTACAGCTATACCAGAAGCGCCATTAAGCAACAAATTAGGTATCCGGGCTGGCAAGACAGAAGGTTCTTGTAAGGAATCATCAAAATTGGGAACGAATTTAACTGTCTCTCTATCAATGTCCACCAGCATCTCTTCAGCTATTTCTGACAGCCTGGCCTCGGTATATCTCATGGCGGCTGGAGGGTCATTATCAATGCTGCCAAAGTTGCCCTGCCCATCGACCAGCATATGCCTTAGAGAAAAATTCTGAGCCATGCGTACCATAGCCTCATACACCGAAGAATCTCCATGTGGATGGTATTTCCCAAGGACCTCTCCTACTATCCTGGCACTCTTCCTATATGGAGTATTATGTCGCATGCCTAGCTCGTTCATGGCAAAAAGTACTCGCCGCTGCACTGGTTTCAATCCGTCTCGTACATCCGGCAGTGCCCTGGAGACTATGACACTCATAGCATAGTCAAGATAGGCGCTCTTCATTTCTTGTTCTATATCGATAGGCTTTATCCCTGTGGTTTCCATTTAGCCCTCCAATTATTCTCTTTTAAGTCTAACCAATTTAATCAACTAAGGAAAAGCCTTCCGGTAAAGTTCCATCTTCTTCAGAAGAACCCTCCTCCTCTTCACTGCTTCTCTTCTCCGCTATTTCCTCTGCCACAACAGGCTGTTCAGTCGTGCTCTCGCTGGCAGGTTGAAGCACCTGCTCCGTAACATCACTGGAGCTTTCTTCTGTTACTCCAAGCCTCTCGCTAAGGCGAGCGAGGTTCTTTATTGCAATAGCATTAGTTTGTTCAAGTTTCAGAGAGTTGCTATAAGCCTCCCTTGCCCGATAGAGCTCTCCCAGTTCGAACAACGCTTTCCCCAGACGATTGTAAGCACCGACATCGCCAGGAGTCCCCTCAATTATACCCTGGTTTACCACCACTGCCTCCTCCCAGCAACCGCGCATGGCCAGTTCCACAGCTTCCTCGCTCTGCCGTTGTCCCAGCTTACTTTGTTCTTCTCCTTTTTGATATTTCATTTATTCTCCATAACTATTTATTATGGCCTATACTACTAAGGCCTTGATGACTTTGCAATCTCAGCTTCGAATGATTCATATAGGGCCCGAACTGCAACTTTTACATCGCGCTCGGATATTATACAAGTTATCCTGATCTCTGAAGTGCTGATTAGTTGAATATTAATTCCCTGTTCATAAAGTGTGCGGAACATCATGGCTGCATATCCTGGCGTATTTTGCATTCCGGTTCCCACTATACTTACCTTTGCCAGTGTTGAATCAGTAGCACATTCTCTGGCGCCCAAAGATTCAACCAGTGGATCCACGATAGCCTTCGCCTTCGCCAGGTCACTTCGGCCCACGGTAAACGTGAAATCTGTGGTGTTCCCAACACTGATATTCTGAACTATGGTATCAACGCTTACATTTGCTTTAGCTAGTGGCTCCAGGATGGCGGATGCAATGCCAGGACGATTTGGAACTCCCAGAATAGTTATTCCAGCCACATTGGCATCATGAGCAATCCCTCTCACCTTATTTCTTATTTCCATTGATATCTCCTCGCGAATGATGGTCCCTGATGTTTCGCTAAAGCTTGAAGCCACTAATATTGGTATATTATACAACTCTCCCAGTTCCACTGCCC
>JAUVYX010000180.1 GCA_030602865.1 Dehalococcoidia bacterium
ACGTTTACCATCAGTATATACTGTCTCTACAGCTATCCTACCGGGAAGCTGTCTCATATATTGTTTTCTGGCTGCCAGGTAACCGTTATAAGGACCTCCGTAGTTCAAGCTTAACCCGAATGATTGAGCCTCTCCTGCCACGATATCCACTCCCATCTCTCCAGGCGCTTTCATAACAGCTAATGACATGCTTTCGGCAATCGTATTTATTAACTAGGTTTTCTTATTATCGTGAACCAGTTCAGCTATTCCTGCTATGTTCTCTATCCCGCCGAAGATATTCGGATTCTGAACAATGACAGCAGCAACGTCATCGCCGCTCAGCAATTCCTTTAATTTTTCAAGATCAACCATAGCTTCTCTATGAGGCAATTCTATAATCTCTGTATTATGTGGAGATGTATATGTCTTGACAGTTTCCCTGTAATGAGGGTGAACCGCTGCTGAAATGATAATTTTATTCCTTTTTGTCACTCGGAGCGATAGCAGTGCTGCTTCAGCAGTTGCCGAAGCACCATCATAAATAGATGGTATCACTACATCCATTTTTGTTAGCCTTGCCAAATAGCTCTGGTATTCAAATATCGTTTGTAACGTACCCTGGCTCAGCTCAGGTTGATAGGGTGTATATGCAGTCCAAAACTCCTCGCGCTGAAGCAGAAATTTCTCCGCCTCTGGTATGTAATGCCTGTAGGCTCCCCCTCCGAGGAGAGATTTATAAAGGCGAAAATCATAGTTTTTCCGAGCAATCTGTAAGATACTGTCAGCTAACTCCGCTTCCGAAATAGCATCAGGAATTTTCAATTTACCCTTTGGCTTAATTTTTTCGGGAATGACTTTCACCAACTCATTAAAAGATGAGACGCCAATTTGTTTCAGCATCTCCTGCTTTTGTTCTTCAGTGCTTGGAATATACCTCATGATATACCTCTATGCTTCTCGCTGATTGGAGTACTCTGTATATGCCTTATCATCCATAATATTTTTCAATTCGTCAGGATTTTCTATCTTTATCTTTGCTATCCAACCTTCACCATATGGGTCAGAATTCAGCAGAGAACTATCTTCCGTTGCCTTCTCATTTACGTCGATTAGCTCACCAGAGATGGGTGCACTTATATCTGTTGCTGCTTTGACAGACTCAACAGCGGTGAATTCCTCTCCCTGTTTTACTTTCCTGCCCTTTTCCGCTTCCTCCAGATAAACGATATCCCCCAGTTGATCCTGTGCATAGTCGGTAATGCCTACTGTCCCAACATCTCCCTCTACCCTCAACCATTCCTCTGTTTTAGTATAATAAAGTCCCTCAATGATCTTAACTGTCATATTCCCTCCTGTGAAATATTATTTTTTCGAACATAATAATAGGAACGATTATAAAATGTTGTTCCTGATAGACATACAATACCTGTAGACTTAAATATTTTCCCTGACATCATTATATCTTATAGACCCTGATATTATACTATATCAATTCGCCCTTCTCATCAACCAAATCCCCTCTTATTTACTCCCTCTATAAAAATTAAAAACGGCAGTCAACCATAGGCCAAACGAGTTTTCTCATCTGTCAATGTTGGTTGAAGAATTTCTTTCCATTCTTCTGAAGGCGTCCATGTTCCCAAATTCACATGTGTAATATAATATTTCTGAGGAATAGGATGCGTTCCAATAACTACCTCCAGTCCAAATTTTTCTTTAATGAAATTGCGGAAATATTTTATGTATGGACATGGAGGATACCCCACAACTAATCCTGTTGCCAGGTGAATAATCTGTGCCCCGTTATTTTTCATTTCCTCTGGAGCAAATTCAATATTTTTCCCAAGATTACCACCGCAACTGATATAGCCAACAAGCTCTATATCTTCCTTTTTATATACACTGAATGCTCCTTCTCTGTTACGAAGTGCTTTGAAACATTTACCTCCAGCGCACATACGATAACGGTCACAGATAATAATTCCAATTTGAATTTTTTCCTTCACCTTGTTTCCTCCATCGAATTAAGTTATTGCTAAAAACATATAAACAAACTTCAAGTTTACTTTCAGTATCGCGTTAAGTGGCATTATCATGCTTTGGATATATTTAAATTTCCTGAATATCACTCTACTCTAAATTAGAGCAAGTTATCCGAGGAAGATGACATAATCCATTTTTATACACCATTATAGATTTCTCGATGGGTCAGGAATAGAGAGAGTCGAATTCAACCCCTAACCCCTTCTCCTCCGCTACCTCATATACATGCCACGCTGTTATAACGTCCTGGATAGCCAACCCTGTGGTATCAAATATTGTAATCTCTTCGTCTGATGTTCTTCCTGGCTTTTCCCCGACCACAATCTCACTTATTTCAGCGTAGATATCTGATTCTCTTATTACCCCATTACTCAGTGGCACGTTTATCTCTCCCCCATGGCTACCCTGCTCCCAGTCATCTATCACAATCTTGGCACGTTTTAGCAACTGCGGCTCAAGCTCTTCTTTCCCAGGGGCATCGGCGCCTACCGCACTGATGTGCATTCCACCAATAACCCATTCACTCTTAACTATGGGTTTCCGACTGGGGGTAACAGTGACTAACACATCTGAGCCACGGACTACTTCTTCGGCAGTTGCAAATATTTTTGTATTAATGCTAAATCTCTCATTCAATAATACTGCCAGCTTCTCTGCCTTATCACTATCTATATCAAATATCTTGACTGATTCGAGTTTCAGTACCTCACTTAACGCTTCTATCTGACGAAAGGACTGATGTCCAGCTCCAACCACTGCAAGAGTTTTGGAATCTTTTCTGGCCAGATATTTAGCGGCGACGGCAGAAGCAGCAGCCGTTCGCATAGCGGTAATATGTGTTCCATCCATGAGGCTGATTGGGGCTCCTGTCTCTGGGTCGAAGAGCATGATAGAAGCCAAAACAGTGGGCAATCCATGCTTTGAAGGGTTATCGGGATGCGCATTGACCAGCTTTACTCCTGTCTCACCTAATCTTTCAAGATAGGCAGGCATTATTCTGAGATCGCCGTTGAACCTGGAGAAGTACAGGTAGCTCTTTGGGGGCATCTGCACCTGATTCCGACCCCTTTCTCCAAAAGCTTTTTCCACCAGCCGAATAGCTTCCGGCATTGATAGGATTTGTTCCACCTCTTTTTTATTCAGTATCCTCATTTTTTTCTCCATGACAATGTTCTCTCCTAACAAAATTGTCCATACCCATGCACAGATAAATAAGGAATTAGTAATTCCCTATCGTTTGCCTAGTATACACTTTTAGCCAGCAACTCAACTTCAAAGACAACATTCCCTCTTAGCTATTTTCAAATATAAAGGCCCGCTCCA
>JAUVYX010000018.1 GCA_030602865.1 Dehalococcoidia bacterium
CATTTGCTACCTGAAATTCAAAATAGGGCTAACATTATCATCGTCGATTTCCATGCCGAAGCTACTTCTGAGAAAGTAGCGATGGGGAGATATCTTGATGGACGGGTCAGCGCTGTCTTGGGCACTCACACACATGTTGGCACTATAGATATCAAAATATTACCCAAAGGTACCGCTTATGTTACTGATATTGGTATGGTTGGTCCAGTTAACTCAATTATAGGTGATGATATAGAAAGTGTGACTGAACGCTTTCTTACACAGATAAACAAACGTTTGTCTGTGGGGACCGGAGAAGTGGAATTCAATGCTATCTTACTGGAGTTAGATGAGGTTAGTGGAAAAGCATTGGATATAAAACGCATTCACAGGATTGTGAGTTAAGAAGTCCTGAGTTCAATAATACTGTCTCCCCGATTACAAGCAGAAACTTGTGATAGCGAACTTATTCCGCCATTTATTTCTAGTACCCTGTTTATACCAGATAAGTCAGCAGTCATTTTAATATGAGCTTCTGGGAACAGATGATGTGCTAATGGACGTAATAATTTATCCTGATGCTGTCCTATCTCCAGTAGAATACAACCATCGGGGTGAATTTTTCCTGGTGATTGATATAAAAGGCTGCGTATTTTGTCCATTCCATCCTGTCCCCCATCCAGAGCTATGAGTGGCTCGAAATTATTTATTTCAGGAGCCAACGCTGCTATTTCATGCTGCGCTATATAGGGAAGATTTGCCACAATGATATCGACAGCCTCAGGCAATGGTGTCAGCAAGTTACCATGTAGTGCTATTATGCGGTGGTGGACGTTGTGGTAGTGGAAGTTTAGGCAGGCAACTTGAAGAGCTTGCCTTGAAATGTCAGTAGCGTAGATTACAGCGTTGGGAAGCGCCAGTGCAATACTGGTGGCAATTGCTCCACTACCTGTACCTATATCCGCTATTATAACTGTGTGCTTTATCGGCAGATGCATGGTAACGAAATCGATTGTTTTTTCTACTAGTAGTTCTGTTTCTGGTCTGGGAATGAGTACACGAGGATCAACATAGAAACTGGAATTATAGAACCCGCAATGTTGCAAAATGTAGGCAGTTGGCTCATGCTGTATACGTCGCTGTATGAGCTCGTTGAGGAAGATAATTTCGCGCTCTTTAAGTTCCTTTTCTGGGTATGTGTATAGTTGCGTACGTGTAAATTTTATTGTATGGCAGAGTAAGAATTCTGCTTCTGAAAAGGCATCAGGAATTTCTAACTTGGATAGGGTTTGTTTGGCAAGATTTAGAGCCTCCCTTAAAATCATGAGAGGACAGCTTCTAGTTGGCTGATCTGTTCCTGCGCAAGAAGTGCCTCAATAATATCTTCGATATCTCCATCCATAATTTGTGGCAGGTTGTGAAATGTGGAATTGAGACGATGGTCGGTCACACGGTCTTGAGGGTAATTATAAGTTCGTATCTTTTCTGCTCGCTCACCGGTACCTACCTGTTTTTTTCTTTGCTTATCTATTTCGGCTGATTGTTTGCGTTGTTTCTGGTCGAATATTCTGGCGCGTAGTACAGCCAGAGCCTTTGTCTTGTTTTTCAATTGTGATCGTTCGTCCTGGCAGACAACCACGATGCCTGTAGGTAAGTGGGTAATACGTACCGCGGTTGTTACCTTGTTTACATTTTGGCCACCGGCACCCCCTGCATGAAATAGATCCATCCTGATATCATCTTGGCTGATCTTTAATTCGATTTCTTTAATTGCTGGCAGAACTGCTACAGTAGCTGTCGAGGTGTGTATTCGACCTGAAGCCTCAGTTTCTGGAACTCTTTGAACGCGGTGTACACCGCGTTCATGCTTTAGTTGACTAAAAGTTCCCTTTCCTTTTACTTCGAATACCACTTCTCTAAAACCACCAAAACCGCTGGGACTACTACTGATTAGACTTAACTTCCATTTTTTACTCTGAGTGTATCGGCTATACATTCGAAACAGATTAGCAACAAAAAGGCCCGCCTCTTCGCCTCCAGTGCCGGCTCTTATTTCTACAATAACATCTTTATTAGCGTTAGGATCTTTGGGTAGTAGTGCGAACTTGAGTTTATCTAATAGTTCATCCATCTGTTGCTGAAACTGGTCTATCTCCTGTCTTATTAATATTGTCATTTCAGATTCATCAGTTTCTTTAAGGAGATTCTTCATTTCATCTAATTGGGCTGAACAGGCCTTGTATTTGGTATATGTGTCGACAATATTTTCCAGTTCAGATTTCTCCTTGCCCAACTCCTGCAATTGTTTTAAGTTGGTCAGTATATCTGGTTGTGACATTAGGTTGTTGATCTCGTCGTAACGCTTTTGAATTAGATTTAACTTATTAAACATCGCATTTATTTCTGCTTGAGTAAACTTTTATAGTATAGCAATTTTGGGTGCTAAAACCTTACAGCAGAGCACGAATCTTTATGCTGACATAATTTTGGAGTGTATTATACGTAGGAGTTAACAGGACAAAGGCAATCTGGTAAAATCCCTACTGGAGCTAGGTCAGCTATGTAGACTCTGCTGTTAAGCGTTGCAATTCTCTGCAATAACTTATATGGGTTGAGGAGTCAAAAAGAACCAGAATCATCTCATTGATGGAGCTAACTTTCTCTCTAAGAAAAATAATTATTGCCTTAAGTGCTACATGGGCAGATTTCTCTATGGGGTTAGCCAATCTACTCCTCCATCCATTTCAAGCTGGGATTAGCCGCATTCACTATGGTATCGGTACTTTGATTGGTAATATCTCTTTGCTGTATGGATAATATTGCCTTATTGATAAATGTTTTCATATCCTTTTACCCAGAAGGAACTAACTTGGTAATCTATTAATGATCTTTATTATCTTGTATCTCTTATTAAATATAAGCAATTTATCACTCATATTGCAAACCAGTGTGGTGTGAATTACCAGAGAGCTGAAATAATTACTATAACCAGTCGTTCTTTAGCTATCTATTATACTCTCTGTGGCCATTTCTTTTTATTGCTATGAAAACATTTTACGATTCATGGTAAATTACTGATTTGTCATTTTATGCTGTAAGGTGGTTGTGTTACCTATAGGATAATTGATAATGTTATAGCTAAATTATCAGAATTAGGAGGAAGTATATGGTAACTACTTTTTCATGGCCTGCAAAGATTATATTTGGGGTAGGTAGTATTGGGACTCTTGGGAGAGAAGCAATCAAATTGGGAAAGAAAGTTCTACTGGTGACTGGTATGCATAGTGCGAGGCAGTCAGGATTATTGGAGAAAGTGGTACATGACTTGAAGGACAATGGTCTGGATGTTTTTGTATTCGATAAAGTGGTTCCTAATCCTCGTGTATCAACCATAGATGAGGCTGCTGCAATAATTCGTAGTAAAGGTTTAGACCTTGTTATCGGACTTGGTGGTGGTAGCGTCATGGATACGGCAAAAAGCCTTACCTTAGCTAAGGTTAGTGATAAACCAATATGGGAATACACACAAGGAGCAGTAGCATTTGTTGAACCCAGTACTAGCCCATTACCACTGATATTGGCTTCAACTGTAGCTGCTAGTGGTTCAGAACAGGATATGGCATCAGTGATTAGTAATTGGGAAACCCGCGAGAAACGCGTGCTGGTTAGCTCTGCATTTCTTTCCAAAGTCTCTATTATAGATCCTGAATTAACGATAACTGTGCCAAGGAAACCAACTGCCCAGGGAGGAGTTGATATATTTTCTCATCTGGTTGAGAAATATATCAGTGCCCCGAGCGTGTCAACAATAACAGATAGCCTTTATGGAACACTACTGAAAGTGGTGGTTGAATCATTGCCACAGGTGCTGAATAAGCCTGATGATATTGAAGCACGTAATATTTTAGCCTGGGCTGGTACGATGGCTTGTTCTCCCTCCATGTTTTTAGGAGGAGGTGTTGGCTCTTTACCTTTACACCCAATGGGGTTTTCGCTAAGTGGGAAATATGATATAGCGCATGGAGATGTACAAGCAGCTCTTCTTCCAGCATGGATGGAATATACTTATTCTGCATGCCCTGAGAGATTTCGGTTTTTAGGACTACAGGGCTTTGGTAAAGAGGATATAGTAGAAGTTACAGAAAATTGGTTAGAAAAGATAGGTATGAAGCACAACCTTCAGGGTTTGGGTGCTAATTACGATGACTTAGAATCTATAGCGAAAGACTGTGCTCAGAATGCAACTCCTCAATTGAAGGCTAATCCAAAGGTGCCGGATGCTGCTGCAATAGCAAAGATATATAAAGATTCATATTAATAAGGAAAAGCGATTCACTTTTCAGGAAAATATATTATTTATAATAGATATAATTGCTTTGTTGCCTGATTAATAGCTCCAACTTTAATGGATTTGGTGCTTTGCAAATAATAGGTCTCATGTTATGATTACGAAGGGATATTTGTATAATAGAAGGAGGATAAATGAGGAAAAATATATTCAGGGAATTCTTGGATGCAGGAAAGTCGACTGTTGGTACTCATATGAATGACGTATCACCAAATATCGCTGAGGTGATTGGACATTCTGGTGCTTTTGATTATATTGAACTTGTTGGTGAATATGCTGATTGGGATCTTAAGGATCTTGCAAACTTTGCTCGGGCGGTCAATCTATTTCCTAATATGTCTTCAATGATGAAAGTAGAGCAAGAGCCTAGAATATTTATTGCTACCAGATCAATAGATGCTGGAATTGATAGTGTACTTTTTACTGATTGCCGTTCAGCAGAAGAGGCTAAGGAGTGTATTCGTGCAGTCAAAGCAGAGACCCCTGAAGACGGTGGTTTGCATGGTTGTGGGATGCGCCGCAATGTAGGATATGTGGTGGAGCCTTGCAGTGAAGTTTGGGCTAAAGCCATGAATGATGTAGTGATTGCACTTATGATCGAAAAGGCTGGGGCGATGGAACAATTGGACGAAATTCTAGCTATTAAGGGACTAGATATGGTTCAGTTTGGACCTGGAGATTATTCTATTAATATCGGGCAGGCAGGAAATGCAAAAGGGCCTGATACGCAACGCGCACATCGTGAAATGATAGAGAAGGCACTCAAGAAAGGTGTTCACCCAAGGGTAGAGATTGGTAGTTTTGAGCAAGCTAAGCCGTGGATCGAAATGGGTGTTCGTCATTTCTGTGTTGGTTGGGATTGGCGTATTATTTATGATTGGTGCAAGAATAATGGCGAAGGACTAAAGAAACTGCTGGCAGAAGCAAAATAAGCTAAGATAAACTAGTCGTAATTAAAGAAAAACAGGGGGCAAATAAGATTTTTTATTTGCCCCCTGTTTCTTTGATGTCAGTTTTCTATAAAGTAATTGATGGCCAAATAATAAATTAAGGTCTGTACTATGGCTGGCTCCTCGGGTAGGATTCGAACCTACAACCTAACGGTTAACAGCCGTTTGCTCTACCATTGAGCTACCGAGGAATTAATAGATTGATGAAGGATAATTCTATAAAAGTATAGCATACAAGCTGCCGGGCCTGGATTCGAACCAGGGCTAAAGGATTCAAAGTCCTTCGTGCTACCGCTACACAACCCGGCATTGATATACATGATACATGGTGCCGAAGGTCGGACTCGAACCGACACGAGAGTCACCTCTCAACAGTTTTTGAGACTGCCGCGTCTACCATTCCGCCACTTCGGCATATAAAGTGCCGAGGAGCAGAGTCGAACTGCTGACACGCGGATTTTCAGTCCGCTGCTCTACCACCTGAGCTACCTCGGCATGTCTAATCATTTTAAGGTTTTATCATGTGTACTGTCAAGCGGACTAGCTTTGTCTGCCTGGTTTAACCAAAGGTATATGATCGGCACAGAGAGGACATTTATCAGAATTATAGGTTATCGCAGGACTACGAATACAACTGAAAGAAGGGATACCAAAATCTACCTTGTTTTTACTGCGGTCCACGAGAAGGCCGACACCGACAACGGTTCCACCCAACTTAGTGACTGCATTGATAGTATCCCAAACTGAACCTCCAGTGGTCATGACATCGTCAACTACCAGTACCCTTTCTCCTTGAGCAATACTGAAGTCCCGACGGAAGACAAGAACTGAGCCTTCTTTTTCAGCAAAAGCACTCATGACGCCTAATTGCCTGGCGGTCTCAAAGGCAAGGATGATGCCACCAGTCATTGGGCCAACAACTAGCTCCACTTGTTGGTCTATGAAATTCTGTGCAATAAGTTGGCATAATCTGCTGGTATGATGTGGATATTGCAAGATGCGGAACTTTTCCCAATATATTGGCGAGTGCAATCCAGAAGTAAGGAGAAAATGGCCTTCCTTTACTGCCCCTACTTCCTTAAAAATATCAAAAATATCGCTACTCAAGTTGCACCTCCTAACAGTGTTGCTTATTGTTTAGCAATTAAGAAACTCTATCCAGTTCGGGATAGCTGTAATGCTTTGTTATCCCCCATTCATCTATTGGCCAGTAAGTGATGATTGCTTTACCAATCATGTGATCACGAGGTACTGTTCCCCATGAATGTGAATCGTTGGCATTATTCCGATTGTCCCCCAGTACAAAATATTCCCTCATAGGAATGTACTTCTTTTCTATTGTATATTTAGGAACTTCTTTAATATACTCCTCTTCAAGTGGAATCCCATTAATAAATATCTTTCCATCTTTAATCTCGATGGTTTCCCCTGGCAGTCCTATTACACGCTTGATAAAAGGATAATCGGAATGAACTTTTTCAGGTGGGTTGAAAACAATAATATCACCACGATCTGGATCTGAGAAGAAATAACTGGCCTTATTAACTATTATCCAATCGCCATCATTTATATTTGGCATCATGCAGACGTAACGCACTGTATAACCTTCAATGGTGTATCGCAGGCCGATAAACATTGCCAATGCTATCAGAATAGTTATAGTGATATCACGGATAACCTTCATCATTGTACTGGTATTCTAGCATTGAAATTAAACCTATGGCTAATTATACTGTTATAAGGAATATAGTATCTAGAAGGGTATTAAAGGGAAATTGTATGAAAAGAATATTGTGGATTGTCCTTTGCCTGATGGTGGTATTAATCCTGTATACGGTTGGCTGTAGCCCAGAACGGGGAATAACTTGTATTTATCAGGGACAAAATAGTGGTATATGGGTTACTGGTCAAGGGGAAGTGACTGTATCTCCAGATGTTGCGGAACTGCGACTTGGAGTTGAGGCTAGGGCAGATACAGTAGCTGAAGCTCAGACCAATGCAAATGTGGCAATGAATAAAGTGATGCAGGTATTATGGCGTAATGGCGTGTCAGACAAAGATATACAGACGCAATATTTTAGTATATATCCAGTGACAAAATGGATTGAAGAAGAAGAGAAGGAGGAAGTTGTCAGCTACCGAGTGAGCAATATGGTGATAGCCAAGATAAGAAATAGGGATTATGAAAGCCGCCCACTTGATTATAGGGCAGGTATAATTATTAATGCTGTAGCCGAGGCTGCTGGTGACTTCATCAGGATTCAAGGGATAAGCTTTAGCGTGGATGACCCAACCCCGTATTACGCAGAGGCACGGGTGAAAGCAATGGAAAATACTGAAGATAAAGCATCTAAATTGGCTAGCTTGGCTGATGTGAAGTTGGGGAAGCCCTTTTATATATCTGAAGGAGCTGTGTGGCCTGTGCCTTATGAAATGTATTATGAGGCTGGCAGGGCAGATGCGCATGTTCAAGGGACTTCTGTAAGTCCTGGCGAGTTAGAGATTACAGTGAATGTTCAGGTGGCTTATAACATAAGGTGACTGTTACCTGAATTGATTGGTATGCTTCCCCTGGTAAGACATAGGCGTTTTTAGCTTGCCTCCAACAATCATTCAATGATAATATCTGCCTACTCCGGGCCGCTAGCTCAAACGGCAGAGCAGCTGACTCTTAATCAGCAGGTTCAGGGTTCGATTCCCTGGCGGCTCACTGATTAGTTTCATTATTATCCTCTTTTAAAATGTTTAAAAACATTACCTGTTTATAAAATGCCTTTTATTGTTTGCTAAAACTGGTTGGGAATTCTGTAAGTAGCTTGCATACCTACCATGCTATACTTTGTTCTAAGTGCATGATGACATATTAGAAAAGTAGCATGCTAGCACAGGGAGAAAGATTTTCCTGTTATTTACAGTAGGTCGTTATTTCAATATGAATGGGGAAAGTTCTAACAACGAGCTTAAAGGAGAAAATAACTATGAGCAAGTCTATCGTGGTCTTTATTTTGGTAGGGTTGCTAGTAGCGGCGATTGCATATAGTGGCATTCAGTATGCCAATCTTAATAATCTAGCTCAAGAGCTACAAGAATCGCGTACCCAGTACTTGGAATTGGAAGGGAAATACGAATCGATATATGAGCAGGAATCCGCTAAATTTGACTACTTGAGTAAGCAGTATAGAGAACTGGAAAGAGAGTATGTACGTTTAGAATATCATATAGAACTGGTGGATAGCAGACCAGTTGAAGAAAGGGATTCCATAGCAGAGGCTCAAGGGGAAGCAGAATACTGGAATGATGCTTATAAGGCAAAACCGGGACCGGGGCAAAGTGTCAGGGAATTTCGGAATGAGGAAGAAATGCGGCTTTGGCTTTTTCAGGACAATACGGATAGTAATGAGTACATTATCAACCAATTCGATTGTGATGACTTTGCTCGTCTACTTCAGGCACGTGCCTATAAAGATGGATATGTAATATCAGTTGCACTAGTGACTCAAGGTGAAAATGAGTGGCATTTTGATAATGGGTGCTTTATTGGTAACCATTTTTATTATATCGATCCTCAGAATGATAGGTTCTGGCTACGCTGTAAAATTGATTAAGCTGGTATTATCTATCCATGTTAATGAGTGGTAGTGCCCACATATGCAAATGATACAGCACTAGTTTATATGGTAGCCATGGAATTTAGGTTGTTTAACCGTTATATACAGTTCTATGCCATAGTTTTATTAAGTATATGAACCATACATCAAAAATCCAGTTTCTAAGGGACAGGGTGTTATCGCGTAAGTCATTTCAGATAGTGGCGTTCGTCTTGATATTGGCTTTAGCTATAATACTTTTTATCATAGCTCGTACTCATCTAGATATTAAGCGCTTTCTAGCCTATGGTTACACTGGGGTATTTCTGGTAAATATGATTAGTTGTGCTTCAATATTATTTCCTGTTCCTGGAGAGGCCATTAATATCGCTGCTGGAGCGGTCATGAATCCTTTGCTGGTTGGAGTTGTTGCTGCAGTTGGGGCTATTGTTGGAGAGCCTACCAGCTATTTGGTTGGTTATCTTGGAAGGGAAATAGCCCTTACTGGTTATTGGGACAAATATAAGAGTGCTGAGCGATGGATGAAGCATTATGGCTATTTTGCCATTTTTCTTTTTGCGTTGTTACCTATATTGATATTCGACCTTATTGGCATAGTTGCGGGATCGACCAGGTATCCTTTATGGAAATTCTTG
>JAUVYX010000016.1 GCA_030602865.1 Dehalococcoidia bacterium
AAACCGCTGCTGCTGCTTTTTGATGGTAATGCCCTGGTGCATCGTGCATATCATGCTATACCTCCACTAACTGTTTCAAAAACCGGAGAGCTTGTTAATGCAGTGTATGGATTTACCAGTATATTACTTAAAGTCCTTGCCGAATTACAGCCAGACTATTGGGCTGTTGCCTTTGACTATACAGTTCCTAAATTTCGGCATAAAATGTTTGAAGTCTATAATGCGCAGCGAATAAAGACACCAGAGGAACTTATAAAACAAATCATACGAGTGCATCATCTGGTGGAGGTTTTAAATATTCCTGTTTTCGAAGTTGATGGTTATGAGGCTGATGATATTTTGGGAACATTAAGTGGGAAGGCTGTAGAGATGGGGGTTGACAGCGTTATCGCTACAGGGGATAACGATATGCTGCAATTGCTGTCGCCAGATATCAAGGCTTTTATGCCCAGGCGTAGCTTTAACGATAGCTTTCTTTATGACATAGAGGCCGTGCAGGCAAAGTATGGGGTGAGTCCTGGGCAGATAGTGGACTATAAAGCCATGGTTGGTGACGCTTCGGATAATATCGCTGGCGTTCCTGGCATTGGAAGTAAAACAGCGGCTAAACTGATTAAGAGTTATGGTAGCCTGGAAGAAATTTATGCTCATATCAATGAGATAGCGCCAAGTAAGTTACAAACAGCGTTGCGCCAAAATAAAGCGCAGGCTTTTCAAAGCAAAGAGTTGGTTACTATAATCAAGGAAGTCCCTGTTGAATTGAATCTTGAAGATTGCCTGGTTAAAAACTTTGATAGGGAAAAGGTGGTAGAACTTTTCCAAGAACTCGAGTTTAGCAAGTTACTTCCAAGATTGCCACGAATGGCGGATGCCAGGACTTTAACAGGTAAGGTCGGAGACGTTTCGAAAACCTCCTGCACTATTGTAGATTCAGAGGCGGTTTTGGGCAGGCTCATAGGTGGATTTAAAGGAGTAGCTGAAATAGTTATTTTGGGGCTCTTTTCTCGCGTAGCGGAGAGAAAAGGTAATAATACTACAGCCGCTTCTCTTGCTGGGATTGTAATGTCCCCGTCTAAGGGTAGCTCGTTCTATCTCCCTCTTGATCAATATAAATTGAACCGGTCTGCCCAGATTCCTCTTACTGAGCTGGTACAGCTCAAGCCGATTTTAGAGGATGCCGGTATAGTTAAAATAACTTATGATGGTAAACGTGCATTGACTGCACTTTATAACTGTGGAATTAGCCTGCAATACTTGCATTTTGATTTGAAGATAGCGGCTTATCTGCTGGGAGAGAAGAACTTGACTCTCGCCTCGCTCGCTTTCAATAAGCTGGGTGTGGAGATAATTTCTCTTGAGGAATTGCTGGGTACAAGAAATAGGCGTGCATCAGCAGCAAGGTTAGATACAGAACAAATTGCGGACTGTGCTTGTGCCAGTCTGGAAGCTATGTGGATGTTGCAGAAAGTTCTTAAGCAAGACCTCTGCCAGCAAGGATTATGGCAACTATTCAGCGAACTGGAGATGCCCTTAGTGCCTGTGATGGCAGCAATGGAAAGAGATGGCATTGCTCTTGATACTCGATTGCTGAATGACATGTCTCTGGAATTAGGCGAAGAAATGCTGAAATTGGAACTGGAAATCTACAATAGCGTGGGCCATCAATTTAATATCAATTCCCCCAAGCAATTGGGTAAACTGTTGTTTGAAGAACTGAAACTGCCTTCGGTTCGTAAAAAGAAGAATGGCCATTCTACGGAGGCCGCAGTCTTGGAGGGATTGTTAGGCACCCATCCTATAATTGAGTATATATTGAAGTATCGTCAACTCTCCAAACTCAAGACAACTTATGTTGATGCTCTACCAGCGTTGGTAGACCAGGCAACTGGGCGGGTACACACCATTTTTAACCAGACTGGCACTACTACTGGGAGACTATCCTCCAGCGAACCTAATCTACAAAACATCCCGGTGAGAAGCACATTAGGAAGCAAGGTAAGGCAAGCCTTTATCGCTCCCGGAGGGTCTTATCTCTTAAGCGCAGACTATTCGCAGATCGACCTCAGGGCGCTGGCTCATCTTTCTCAGGATAAGGCTCTTATTTCTAGTTTTAGACGCAATGATGATATTCATCGTATAACCGCCTCATCAATATTTGGTGTTTCGATAGACGAAGTGACTCCAGAGATGAGGCGCAATGCCAAAGCAGTTAATTTCGGTGTCATTTATGGTATGAGTGATTATGGACTAGTTCAAGCTACAGGAATAAGCAGGGAGGAAGCAGCCCAGTTTATCACTATCTATTTCGAGAGGTATCCTGGTGTGAGAAAATATATGGAAACGACCAAGGAGCAGGCGAGGAAATTAGGTTATGTGCAGACGATAATGGGCAGGCGAAGATTTATCCCAGAGATAAACTCGACGAATCGCATAATCAGGGCGGCAGCGGAACGGATGGCCATCAATGCTCCTGTGCAGGGAACTTCTGCCGATATAATTAAAGTTGCCATGCTTAATATATATAGGGAAATGAAGAAACGTGAATTGAAGAGCAAGATGCTTTTACAGATTCACGATGAACTGCTGTTTGAAGTCCCTGAGGGAGAGATAGAAGAGATGAAGTCATTGACAAAACAACTCATGACAGATGCTATTAAACTTTCTGTGCCCTTAGAGATAAACATCAAGCTGGGTAGAAACTGGGGCGAAATGGCCTAAGAGGGTTATTTTTGAAAAAAAGCAGCGATATCGTTTGCAGACCGTTTTCCGGCTCCCATGGCGCTAATAACTGTAGCTGCACCTGTAGCCATGTCACCTCCACACCACACTCTATCTTTACTTGTTCTTCCGGTTAGCTCGTCGGTTTTTATGGTACCCCATCTGGTAAGTTCAAGCCCCTTAGTCGATGAGGGGATAATTGGATTTGGCTTATTTCCCAGAGCTATGATTACAACGTCGACGTCAATTGAGAACTCGGTGCCTGGCTTTGCGATTGGTCGCCTTCGACCACTATCATCTGGTTCTCCAAGTTCCATTTCAATGCATTCCATTTCCCTTACTTTACCCTGCTCATCACCAAAGAACCTTGTAGGATTTGTTAAATATTTGAAGATAATCCCTTCCTCTTCTGCATTTTCGCTTTCCTCTGCCCTGGCTGGCATTTCTAACTTAGAGCGGCGATATATGATATAGACCTCTTCAGTTCCCAGTCTTAATGCACATCGGGAAGCGTCCATGGCTACATTTCCACCTCCGATGACAGCTACCTTTCTTCCTATTGTTATCGGGGTGTCATATTCAGGAAAGAGGTAAGCCTTCATCAGGTTTGTCCTGGTAAGAAATTCATTGGCGGAATAAATGTTACTGAGGTTTTCGCCGGGTATGTTTAAGAACATTGGTGCCCCTGCGCCTGGGGCTAGAAACACAGCGTCATAGCTATTATCTAATAGTTCATCCACAGTGGCGATTTTGCCTATTACCTGGTCAAATTTTATTTCTACGCCTAGGGACTTTACATAATTAACTTCATTCTGGACAATGCTTTTAGGCAACCTGAACTCGGGAATTCCATACATAAGTACCCCTCCAGCAGTATGAAGTGCCTCGAAAATGGTAACTTTAAAACCTCGCTTGGCCAGGTCAGCAGCACAAGCTAATCCTGCTGGTCCGGAACCAACAATAGCTACCCTTTTCCCCTTAGATTGCACACGAGTTTTTTGTTTTTCAATAACTTCATGATGGGCTCGTTCCCAATCAGCAACATATCGCTCCAAACGTCCAATGGCGATAGGCGCCTCTTTCTTGGCTAAAATACACTTTAGTTCACATTGTGTTTCCTGCGGGCATACTCTTCCGCAAATTCCAGGAAGGCTATTCTTCCTCTTCATTATTCTAACAGCTTCTGGCATGTCGCCATCTTGTAGCGCTTTTATGAACTCAGGTATATCTATATCGACAGGACAACCTGCTTTGCACAGGGGTTTCTTGCATTGTATGCATCGCTTAGCTTCCTCCAATGCCTGTTCTTCAGTATATCCCAGGGCTACTTCATGGAAATTTCTCTTCCTTCCCTCTGCCTCTTGTTTAAGCATAGGCACTCGGTTTAAATTTATCTTCCTCTTTTCAGCCATAGCTCCTAACCTTCTCGATATTTCTGCTTACCAAAGTTCTAATGATTCCTTTTCCGCATAAAGATAGCTGTGCTGACGATTCATAAGCAAATCCCAATCAACTTCATGCCCATCGAAATTCGGTCCATCCACGCAGGCGAATTTCGTCTCCCCTTTTATAGAAACACGGCAGGCCCCGCACATACCTGTCCCATCAACCATTATTGGGTTAAGACTCACTATAGTCTTGACGCCGAAGGGTTTTGTCACTTCAGAACAAAGCATCATCATAAAAGTGCAACCATGAGCAAATACCCTGTCTAGTTTATTACCCCCTTCTAGCATCTCCTTTAGTTGATCGGGGGCCCATCCTTTATATCCATAAGAGCCATCACCTGTGGTTACTATCACTCGGTCGCTAAATTGTTCCAATCTATTTTGCCAATAAAGGAGACTTTTATGCCTTGCCTCAATTATAGAAATGACCTCGTTCCCCTTTTCCTTCAACGCTCGAATTTCCGGCAATATAGCGCCAATCCCATAGCATCCTCCTGCACAAACCACTCTACCAAACTTTTTAATTTCCGTAGGCAACCCTAAAGGACCAACAAAGTTGACCAACGAATCACCAGCTTGAAGTTGGGCTAGCTTATGGGTCGTCTTGCCTACTTCAAGGAAAATGATTGTGATTGTGCCTTCATCTCTATCCCAATTTGCAATGGTTAGCGGAATGCGTTCCCCTTGTTCGTCACTCCTAATAATGGCAAATTGTCCTGGCTGAACTTTCCTCGCCACCTCTGGCGCTTCTATTTTTAGAATGTAAAAATTAGAAACTAAGTTTTCTTTGGCTACAATTCTATACATGTATTCTCCAGCGAAGTTTTCTCTATCTTTACGGCGCATACCTTAAATCCAGGGATCTTGGATGTAGGATCAACCATAGGGTTAATTAAGCTTTCAGCCAGATGGAGATTCATGCTTACAATGCCCGATGCTACAACTTCAGTGACCTTAGCCTTAACGGTTAATTCTCCTCGGCGTGAGATTACTTTTACTACATCCTCATCATTTATTCCTAGCTTAGTAGCGTCACATGGATTCATCTCCACCGTCTCCTTAGGGCTAAGTACTTCAAGCCCTCTCACTTTAGAGGTAAGAACCTTATTATATAAATGATATAGACTGTACTCAGTAATGAGGATTAAGGGGTAAATTTCATCTGGCAACTCAGCCGATGGTTTATATTTGAGAGCTGCAAATCTTCCTTTACCATTAGCGAATTTATCGGGATAAAGAATCGGCGTTCCCTGGTGGTTATTATCGGGACAAGGCCACTGCAAACCACCACCCTCTAACCTCTCATAAGTAATACCACTATAGTTGGGGATAATGGTAGTTATTTCCTCCATTATTTGGGAGGGGTGATCAAAATGAAAACCCTTAGCCCCCATTTTCTCTGCAACTTGGCATATAATCTGCCAATCGGGCTTGGAATTGCCTATAGTTTTAATGGCCTTTCTTACTCGCTGTACCTTCCGCTCAGCACTGGTGAAGGTGCCATCCTTTTCGGCAAAACTTGATGTTGGCAATACTACATGCGCTAGTTGCGATATCTCAGAGGGGAAGCAATCTTGAACGATCAGAATTTCTAGTTCTTCCAACCAATGTCGCAATTTATCAGGGAGGGGCTGGTTAAAAATGGGGTTGCCAATCAAATATAGTGCCTTTATTTGATTTTCGGACCCATCATTGAAAATTTCGCTAAAGGTCGACCCTGGTTTTGATGAGAGGGTACAACCCCAGTCTCTCTCAAACTTGGCCTTGCTTGTCTCTATATTTACAGGTTGATAATCAGGGTAAAAATCTGCTATAGCTCCCATATCACAAGCACCATGTGCATTATTTTCCCCCTCCAACGGATAGATCCCGGAGGAGGGTTTGCCCAAATTTCCGGTAAGCATGGCTAGATTGCACAGGGCAAGTACATTATTTGTGCCATGGGTATGTTGAGTGATTCCTGTTCCATAGAGAATTACACCTGGTTTTTGCTTAGCATAAGTCCGTGCTGTCTCAACTACTTGTTGCCAGGCTATGCCAGTAACCCTTTCTACAAAATCTGGAGTAAAATTTCTAAGAGCTTCTTTAAAATCATTGAAATTCTCACAGCGCTCCTCAATGAATGGCCAATCAGCCAGGTTCTCGTCCACTATAACTCGCATCATGCCCATAAATAAGGCAACATCACTGCCTGGTAGAAGTTGCAGCCAGCTATAAGCAAAACGACATAAGTCGATCCTTCGCGGATTTATTACGATGAGCTTTGCTCCTTTATCCACCGCCCTCTTTATCTCTGCCCTAATAATGGGATTGTCACAGGAAGTATTGCTGCCAATGAGCAATATACAAGCAGCATCGCCTATCTCGCTAATTGAGTTTGTCATTCCAGGACTGCCAAAGCTTTGGCTTAAGCTAAATAATGAAGGGGAATGAGATAGACGAGATGACTGGTGGTCGATGTTATTACTGTTCATCACTGTACGGACAAACTTTTGTGCGATGTAATAACCTTCATTAGTGCATGTAGATGAGCATATAAGTGCAAATTGCTCACCTTTATAATTAGTCAATTTACTAGCTATTAGGTTTGCAGTTTCTTCCCATGTGGCTGTTTCTAGCTTTCCATCTCTCTTTATCAAAGGAGATTTTAGGCGGCTAGGGTGGTGAATAGGTCCTCGGATGGCAAAACGACCTTTAACACAAGCTAAACCGTGATTTACCCCGTCTTCAGCGGGCACAGAAGCGGCCACTTTTCCACCCTTAACTTCAAGGTTCAACTGGCAACCAATTCCACAATAGGGGCAAGTAGTAAGTATCAATTGGCCACATACTCCTTCCCATCTTGCCGCTCGATCAATAAGCGAACCTGAGGGACAGGCGTCAACACAGGCACCACAAAATTGGCATCCCGAATCCTGCAAACTATGCCCAAACGCAGTGCCCACAAGGGCTTTTGGCCCTCTATAAGTAAAGGCAATGGCACTTACTCCTATTGACTCGTGACAGACTCTCACACAGCGCCCACAGAGAATACACAGGTTATAATCACGGTCAATAAAAGGTGAATTCATTAATACAGGAAGCTCTCTGGGACGGTAAGTTAAGCTCATATTATTGAGACCAACATACTCCACCACTTTTTGCAGCTCACATTTTCCCTTCTTAGGGCAGGTATGGCAGCCTACAACCATACCGGTTTTTTGAATGCCAGGTGAAAATGACTCACAGCGCTCACGGCGCTCACAAACAGCACAGAAGTAAGGATGCTCGCTTAGAATCAGTTCTAATACACCGCGTCGCAGTTCTTGAATTCTTTTAGTATTAGTATGAACTATCATCCCGTTGGTAGCCGGTGTAGTACATGAAGAAGGGAAACCGCGCATTTTTTCGATTTGTACAATGCAGAGCCGACAGGCGCCAAAGGAGGATAAGCTTGATTGGTAGCAAAGAGTGGGAATGTAAATTTCAGCCTTTTTCGCAGCTTCTAAAACTGTAGCTCCTTTTTCAGCTACGATTTCTTCTCCATCAATAGTCAAGGTAATGGTATTCATGCTCGTCTTCTAAATTGACTCCTCTAAATCACACAGCAAGCATCGTCTTGCTTCCCCTCTTGCTGTTTCTTCGCTGATTTCCAGCTCTACCTCAGCAAAGCTATGAAGCCGCTCATGCAAAGGTAGAGTAGGAACTGTAAGACGATGTTTTTTCTCGTCGATCTCGGAAAATGCTACTTCTTCGTCAGGTGTTGACAAGATTTCATCAACTACTCCATCGCCGCCGAGATACTTGTCTATAGAGATTGCTGCTTGTCTTCCTGCAGCAACAGCTTCAACGACCGTAGCTGCTCCAGTCACGGCGTCGCCGCCGGCAAACACACCCTTTCTATCTGTAGCTAAGGTGTAGAGGTCAGCTTGGAACCTATTCCCCCTTCTGAGGGCAACCCCAAATCGTTCTGATGCCTCTGGCATCTGACCAATAGCGACGATCACGGCATCAAAGCTTGAACTATATTCGCTGCCCTCTATTGGCACTGGGCGTCTTCTACAACTGGCATCCACTGCCCCCAACTCCATGCGAATACAGGTAAGCTCCACTTTAGCATTTTCTCTCTCCACTTTAACGGGCGCAGTAAGGAATTCCATCTTTACCCCTTCCTGTATCGCTTCCTCTATTTCCTCAATTCCTGCTGGCATCTCGGCTTTGGTGCGGCGATAGATAACCATTACCTCCTTAGCACCAAGGCGAAGTGCGGTGCGTGAAACGTCTATAGCGGTATTGCCTCCACCAATGACCGCCACTTTATCTCCTACCTTAACCTTATCTCCCATATTTATATTTTTAAGCCAAGATACACCTTCCATAACACCAGCGCAGTCCTCCCCTTCGACTCCTAACTTAACCCCTTGGTGAGCACCAATAGCAAGGAAGATGGCATCGTAACCCTGGGTGAAAAGATCATCCAGGGAGCTTATCTTAGCATTTGTTCTTATATCGACTCCGAAGCTTTTTATTTCCTCAATTTCACCAGCTAGCACTTCTCTAGGTAGTCGATATTCAGGAATTCCATAGCGAAGCATACCGCCTGGTTCGGGGAGCGCCTCAAATACAGTGACGGAATGTCCTTGCTTCGCCAGGTAATAGCTTGCAGTTAATCCTGCTGGTCCAGAACCGATAATGGCAACACAATTACCTGTAGCTGGAGTTATCTTTGTCCTGGTTTTCCAAAGTTCGTTGCCCTTCTCTACCGCTATGCGATGGAGTACCCTTGTAGCCACCGCTTCATCTAGCAGACCTCGCCGACATTTACCTTCACAGAAAGCGAGGCAAACATATCCAAGTGTTTCAGCGAAAGGTAGCTTCTCTCTGAGTACGGCTAGCGCTTCATCAAACTTATCTCGGTGGATGAAGCGAAGGAAACGAGGCACATCCACACCAGCAGGGCAGAGATGACTACATGGTGCTTTGACTAATCCCTTGCAAACTGCGGAAGGACATTTCTTCCCCTTAATATGGGCTTCATATTCATTGGGGAAGTAGCGAAGGGAGGTTAAAACTGGATTAGGAGCTGTACCTCCTAAGGCACATAATGCGCTGTCCCTAACCGTTTCAGCAAGGCGTTGCAGTTTATCGATATCTTCCTCTTCCCCTTCGCCCCGGCATATGCGCTCTAAAATATCGAGCATCTGCCTTGTGCCCACACGACAAGGTACACATTTACCACAAGATTCTGACTGAGTGAAGGTAAGGAAGAATCTTGCCATGTCAACTATACAATTATCTTCGTCAGCTACTACCATGCCTCCTGAACCCATAATAGAGCCAAGTTTGGTTAGGGATTCATAGTCAATAGGGGTTTCTAAAAGTTCAGGGGGGATGAATCCTCCTGAAGCTCCTCCGGTTTGCACTGCTTTAATGCGTTTATCTCCAGTGATACCTCCCCCGATATCATAGATCACCTGACGTAGAGGGATGCCAAAAGGAACTTCAATAAGCCCGGTACGCTTTATTTTTCCA